>JAQVDA010000050.1 GCA_028698535.1 Bacilli bacterium | reverse complement strand
TCAAAAGCACAAAACCTATACTTATATCATATAGGCTCAATTTTAATATCACTTAAATTGTACTGTGGCCCCAACTTCTTCAAATTGGGCTTTTAGTTTGTCCGCCTCATCACTTGATAAGCCTTCTTTAATGTTGCCACCATTATCAGCAATATCTTTAGCTTCTTTTAACCCTAATCCCGAAACATCTCTAATTAACTTAATAACTTGAATTTTATTAGGCCCGGTGGCTTCTAAAACCACATCAACTTTTGTAGGCCCTTCATCTGTCTTCTCTTCGGTTACTGGTGCAGCCGCTACTAAGGCCGCACTTGGATCAACACCAAACTCCTCTTTCAAGCCATCAACCAGTTCTTTAATTTCCAACATGGTCATTTCCTTTAATGAATTAATAAATGTTTCTTTAGTTAACTTTGCCATTTTAATCCTCCTTATATATTATTATCTTTCTTCTTGTTATTTAATCTTGCTCGGCTAACAAATCTAAACAGATAGCCAATTCCTTAACTACACCAAGCATTCCGCCCGCTAACATAGTTAGTAATTCTTCCCTTGACGGTAATATTGCAATTGCCTGTAGTTTTTCGCGGTTAGTTATCTCCCCGTCAATAATGCCAAGCCTTAGCTCTAACGCTTTATGTTTTTTACTAAAACCACTTAATATTTTAAGAGGAGTTACCGCATCAGGAGAAAAAGCCAATGCATTTGGTCCCGCTAGATAACTATCATCAATATTTATCTGCAAATTATCAAAGGCCCTCTTTGTTAAGGTATTCTTATATATCTTAAAATCAGTATTTTTTTCGCGCAAATTCCTTCTTAGTTCTGATACTTCCGCGACCGTTAAACCACGATAACCGACTAATAACACCGCGGTTGAGTTTTTAATTTTTGTTGCAATTTCATCTACTGTTTTCTTTTTTAACTGTAAGACTTTCTCACTAGGCATCAAAACACCTCCTTACTTACTTCTTTTATGAAAATAAATCCTTTATACCAAAGGCATAAAGGATTCTAAATTCATTATCCTATATCCTCGGTAGGAAATAAATATTAAGCTATGGCTCCTACTGTCTTCGGTATATATAAAACTTATACATTGTATTATAGAACTATTATCATTATTTGTCAAAGGAATTAGGATTAATTTTTATTCCTGGTCCCTGTGATGTTGAAATAACAACGCCTTTAATATAATTACCTTTGACGGTTGCCGGTTTCACACGCTTAATTTCTTTAACTAAAACATTTAGGTTTTCAAGCAGTTTTTCGTTATCAAAAGATAGTTTACCAATAACACCATGGATATTGCCACCATTATCGGTGCGATATTCAACTCTTCCTGTCTTGATTTCCTTAACGACTTTAGCGATTTCATTAGTCACTGTATTGGTTTTTGGATTTGGCATCAGACCTTTAGGCCCTAAAATTTTACCTAATTTTCCTAAAAGAGGCATCATATTAGGAGTGGCCACAATAACATCATAATCAAACCACTTTTCAGTCTCAATCTTATTAATTATATCAGTATCACCAACATAATCAGCGCCTGCTTCTTTAGCCTCTTGAGCTTTATCACTTTGGGTAATAACTAAAACCTTTTTAGTTTTACCGACACCATTAGGTAGTGTTACGGCTCCTCTTACTTGTTGATCCGCTTTTCTAACATCTACGTTTAAAGAAATGGCGACATCAACCGTTTGGTCAAAATTATAGACATTAAATTCCTTAACTAGGTTCAGAGCCTCTTCCTTTGAATATAACTGACCCGGTTCAATCTTCTCCGATATCCTTAAATATTTCTTGCCCTTTTTTTTCATTTATATTCCTCCTTATGTGGTAATAACGGTGTTCCCTCCCACATGCTGTTATTTAAGCTTCTGTTTTTTCATTATTTGTATCTTCGTCAATTGTTGCTTCTGCTTTTTCAATTTCTTCATCAGCTTTAGACTCTACTATTTTAGCTTCGGCTTCCGCTATTTCTGCCTCTCGCTTCTGCATCTCTTTCTCTTGTTCTAAGGCTTCTTGAGCTTGTTCAGCGAGTTCTTCTTCATTAACACCTTTAATCGCAATGCCCATATTACGAGCGGTACCCATAATAATAGTCATGGCCTCGTCTATGTCGTAAGCATTAAGATCTTCTTTCTTAATCTCCGCAATTTCTTTTATTTGCTGCGGTGTTATAACGGCTACCACTTCATTAGCACCCTTTGCAGCCGCTTTATTTAACCCCGCTGCTTTTTTTAATAAAAAGGCGGCTGGCGGTGTTTTTAACTTGAAATCAAAAGAACGGTCTTCATAAACTGATATTTCAACCGGTAAAACATCACCCATTTTATCCTTACTGGCTTCGTTAAAACGAGTGCAAAATTCCTGTAAATTTATACCAATTGGGCCTAATAAAGTGCCAACTGGTGGCGCCGGTGTTGCTTTACCTGCCGGTATTTGTAATTTTACTTTTTTAGCTACTTTCTTTGCCATTTAAAGCACCTCCTAATATGCCTTTAACTACGGTTTAGATAATATCATATATTATATGTTAAAAGCAATCTTTTTATCACTTTTCTACCTGAATAAGTTCTACCTCTACTGGCGTTTCTTGCCCAAACAAATCAATTAATACGACTAACTTTTGATTCTTTAAATCAATCTCTTGGACTTTTCCAGACATATTTTTAAACGGGCCAGAAATAACATTTACCTTATCACCAACAACTAATTCATGACCCAGTTCAATTCTACTTATACCCATATTATTTAAAATATGATCTACCTCTCTTGGTTGTAGGGAGGTTGGTTTTGCCCCCCGTCCAGATGAACCAATAAAGCCAGTTACTCCCGGTGTGTTTCTTACCACATACCACGCTTCATCAGTCATAATCATCTCTACTAAAATATATCCCGGAAACATCTTCTTTATTTTTTCTTTTTTTATGCCATCTTTTAATTCTATTTCTGTTTGTTCTGGGACAACAATGCGAAAAATAAATTCATTCATATCCATTGAATTAACTCGCATTTCTAGTTTTTCTTTTACCTTATTCTCATGACCAGAATAAGTATTTACAACATACCATTTTTTCTCCATAAATCTTCTCCTAGCCTAAAGTTTTTATAAGCGCAATAATTATATTAATGATATAGAAAAAACTCGCAAAAAAAAGGATAAAGGTAATAGTTGCCACCGAATATCTAACCATGTGTTTTTTATCCGGCCATCTTACGCGTTTCATTTCCTTATTTACGCCCCAAAAAAACCTTACTATTCCTTTCACGCCTTCACCCTCTTATAAATAATTTCTATCATAATAAAAAACACCTACGTGTGTTATTAATAAACTACCACAGTCTTAGTCATATGTCAACAGTTTTATAATCTTTTTTACTTTGCTTTTTGCCCTTTGTAATGCATTATCAACAGACTTAACCGGTTTATCTAAGATATTTGCTATTTCTCGATAATTAAAATTCTGTAGTTGAAGCTGTAACACTTGATATTCAAAATCAGTTAGTTTTTTTTCTAACTCGCGTAGAAATTCTTCTCTATTTTCTGTTTCTACCATATGATCAAGGGGATTATAATTCTTTTCGGTTGTCACTAAATCAATTAATGGGCGATAATCATCGCCACTTATATAGTCTAAAGAAACAGAATCGTTTAATAAGGTGTGTTTTTTTCTATTAGCGGATAATACCGCACTGTTGATTTGTCTTTCAATACATAATGAGGCAAAGGTTGATAATTTTATATTTTTGTCTTCCTTAAAATCCTTTAACGCCTCACTTAGCCCAATCATGCCTTCTTGAACCAAATCATTAAAGTCCAACCCTTTTCTAGCCGCAAAACGATAATATTTCTTCGCTTTCAATTCAATAACTGGTCGATACTTTGCGTATAATATTTCATGGGCTTCTTCATTATTTTCTCCTATTAAATACAGCAATTCATAGTCATTATATTTTTTTAATTTATTCATTCTTTGCCCGCCCTTCTTTTTTGAAAATCTTAATTATCGTTTATAGCCGTTTATTATTAATATATATAGTCTTGGAGATTAAAACAACTACAACAGTTATTATTGTACCGGATTTAATTCTTTTAACAATCTCGTATAATCAATTTTATAGTTTAATATTATCTTTAATCAACTTTTATTATTATCATAAAATTAGTTTTTCAAAAACAAAATCAAAGCAAATTAATGGTTCGTTATTTATTATATAAAAATAGTTACAACCCAAAAAAGATGAAACTTGTTTTAATCTCTATCCCGCGACATTAGTATTAACCGTAGTATTTGAAGAAGAGAAGTAGCAACCGCCGCCACATAAGTTAAAGCCGCTGCATTAAGCATATTATTGGCCTTCTTTATTTCCTCTTTATCTAATAACTTATTTCCCTCTAAATTCTTTTTAGCTTTTGCTGAAGCGTCATATTCAACTGGTAAGGTTACTAATTCAAAAAGAATGATACTAATTAATAGAACAACCCCAATCGTTATTAGTTCTAACCAGCTAAAGATAAACCCTATTAATACAGCAAAATAACCTAACCTTGAGCCTAAACTAGCTAGTGGAAAGATAAAACTCCTTAGAGACATAAAAATATACCCCTCTTTATGTTGAAGAGCATGCCCAACCTCGTGAGCGGCCACTGAAACAGACGCAATTGAATCGCCATGAAAGTTCTCGGTTGATAATCGTACAACCTTCCTTCTTGGATCATAGTGATCGGTAAGCAGGCCTTTTACTTCAACCACATGAACCGCCGTTAAGCCTTTTTTATCTAATATCTTGCGCGCTACCTCAAAACCAGTTAAACCTTTTTTGTTGCCTACGACGCGATACTTATTATAAGTGTTTTTAACAAAAACTTGGGCGATAATGGTTATCGCTAAACCTAATACTAAAAGTAATAAAGTGGTTGGTGATTCATATCCTAAATACATTTTTTAATCCTCCTTTTCCCAATCAGTTCTATTTTTTTTGTCAATTAATATAATACCTTTTTCTTTTAACTCTCTTCTAATACTATCAGCTAATTGATAATCCCCTTGTTCTTTTGCTTGTTCCCGCTTAGCTATTTTCTTATTAATATAAGTAACTAATTTATCATCATCTACCTTTTTACCCTTGGTAATTAAAGAAAGAGATAAGACTTGGTCAAAATCAGCAATTAATTTCTTTTTAGTTATGTTGTTAAGACGTACATCCTTTAACAGTTCAAACAACACCGTCAGGGCATTAGCGGTATTTAAATCATCCTTCAATGCTTTTTTAAATTTTTGTTTATATGCATTTATCATCGTTTGATTAATTTTACCCTCAGCTGATGTTATAATTTGCTTAATTCGCGCCTTTAATTTTTGATAAGCTTGCGCGGCACCATCTAATGTTTCGTAACTAAAAACGAGTTGATTACGATAATGTGATTGTAAGATTAAAAACCGGTAGGCAAGTGGATTGTATCCCTTTGTTTCTAATAAGGATAGCGTTAAAAATTCTCCCTTAGATTTACTCATCTTACCTGTTTTATCATTTAGAAATTCACCATGCAACCAGTAATTACACCATTTGTGTCCCAAGTATGCCTCTGATTGAGCAATTTCATTAGTATGGTGCGGAAAAATCG
>JAQVDA010000049.1 GCA_028698535.1 Bacilli bacterium | reverse complement strand
ATCTACATAAACTATTGAAAAGTACTCTGCTGCTTTGTCTCCATTTTTATAAAACCATTTTATATTTTTATTGTTTTCACAAAAATGTTCAAATAACCTCTCACTTGTTGATTTAATAGTACTACTCGGATATTCAATATATACATTTTTGTTATATATTTCTGTATCTTTCATTGTTTTGTCATACTTAATATAATTTTGTTGTGGAAAGCTCCATTTTACCGTTTTCACTTCCTCTAGATCCATTTTTTGTTGCCTTGCTTTCTGAGAAACAGCTTCATGGAAATCATGTTTTAAAAGACTTTCATTATTTATTACAAAAGCATAAAACTCAATCAAAGATAAATTAACAAACTTTTTAGTAAACAGTTTGCCTTTAAAAAACATTCGCTCTAGCATTAATCTAGTACGATCATATCTTATTCCAATTCTTGAAGATATTATTCCAATGGAATATCTAAGTTCAAAACCATTTTTACTAGTAGTAACTGATGACTCAACTCTAATTCTATTAGCTGATTCAAACTCATCTGAATGTATCTTAATTATTTTATCCTGAACTATATTACTTTCAATAGTATCTTTAAACTTATAACCACGTGATTCTAAAATAGTTTGATTATTTTTTTTACTTGTTGTTAATTTATATTTATCTATAAAGTATTGATGTAAAATCGCAAATGTTTGTCTATCATCAAAACCATCATATTCACTACTGGCTATTTCTTTAATTAACGAAAATTCTTTATATTCATTTTTTAGAAATATAACTTTAGAATCCGCAGCATTATTTCCAAGTTCTTGTCTTACTGTCTCTTCATATTTTTCATCAAAAGTATATAGATAACAATTATCAAGTAGAATATTATCATAATGATGGGCTTCTGGCATTCTTCTAATTCTACCTAAAGTTTGCGTTTCAAAATCTTCACTCATATTTTCTCTTAATTTTACTAAAATTTTTGCCCGTGGACAATCCCAGCCAGTCGAAATTGCTTGTTTCATTATTAAAACAGAAGGTTGAGCAAAATTATCTTCTATATTTTCAATATTTTCTTTTCTATCAGCAAGCCATATAGCAAGATTACCGTGATCATAAGTATATTCTTTAGTTTTTAGTATTTTTTCTATTTGTTTAATTAAGTCATCTGAATTATTAGGTACTTGAATAATTATAAGTGGATTTACTCTAAGACCTTTTTTATCATATTCTTTTCTAATGCTTTTTCTTTTATTAAGTGCTAAGTCAATTAAATATTCATGTTCATTACTAAGTATATCTTGATTTGATACATTTTCATTAATGTATAAAGCTCTTGTAATTAAACCTTCAGCTATTACATCTAATTCATTTACCTCTATAAAAGCAGCTTCTTTGTTCGTTTTAGTAGTAGCACTAACCCTTACAACATATTCTGGCTCTAAATATTCGATAATAGCTTCTGCTTTAATAGTTTTATTTATATGTTCTTCATCAACGATAGCAATAAAATTTAAACCTTTATTATGAGCTTCACGGATGCGTTCAAATAAATTTTTTCTCTCTGTTTCTTTTAAAGCATTATTTCCTTTTTTAGTAATTGTTTCCCAGTTTATAAAAGCAGTATCTTTAGCGTCAAATCCTTGTAGTAAAACTTCTTGAATAAATTTAGTAGAATGTTTTGGTAAAAATTTCCCCATTTTTTCATTACTTTGTTCTTCAAGATCTCCTTTACCTGGGGTAAGCCAAACAAATACTGTGTTCTTATTTTCTTTTAGATATTCTTCTATATAAGAAAGTAAGATAATAGTTTTACCACCCCCAGTAGGTGCTTGTAATAAAACTTCTTTTTTATCGCCAACAGTTGTATAATCTAATAGTTTATTAACTGTTTTTATTTGAAAATCTTTTAGTTTAATACCTTGCATTATAATACCTCCATTATTTCATCTTCAAAATAGTATTCGGGAATAATAAATACTTCTATATTATTATCTCTAAATTTTTGTTCTTGTTCTCCTGTAAGTAATACATCAGAAGAAATATATATAATTTCACATTTCTTTAAGTCGTTTTCGTTATTAGAAAATTGATCGAGCTCGTTTTCATTTAAATAAACTCTAATTTTTTTATCATCTATATTTATACCGTTTTCAAGTTCAATTAAATTTTTAATATTAACAAGCAAATTACTATGCAGATTTTCTTTTTCATTATTTATTCTAGGAATATAAGAGGTTTTAAAATATTTTAAATTAGCTGGTATACCTTCAGAATATATACTACCATCTTTTCTTTTTCCAGTAATTACTGTTTTTATTCTTTGATAAGTTATATCTTCACAAATATTATTTTCATTATTAGTGCATAAAATAAATTGTCTGTTGCCACCATCTTCTTTATTAAGTTCTAAAACTGCTTGTGCAGTAGTTCCTGAACCGGCAAAGAAATCAAGTGCTATTGCATTTTTGTTGGTTGCAATTATTGCATAAAGACAATCATATACATTATATAAAGATTTTGGGTACTCAAAATTATTACCAATAACAATATTATTTAACATCTTTTTTCCGTATTCATTTGCATCATATTTAGGATCAACCCAAACAGTTTTATATGGTGCAAAATTTTTGCCTAAATATACTTCAGCTCTATCATCTTTTATTTCTACTTTTAATAAATCTTTGATTTTTTCAACACTTTGACGGGCATATCGCCATTTTCTTTCTACACCTTGTTTATCAATTGGATATATATATAATTTCCCATCCACATATTCAGATTGCTTCGGATGTATTTCATCGTTTAATACATCTCCAAAACCTATAATATTAGTCCCATCCACAATAATTGAATAAAAACAATTTTTAGCATCATACCTAGAGCTTTCTCCGCCCCAATTTCTCAAATTACTCCAATCTATTTTTTCAGGCTCTATCTTCCTATTCCCGATAACTTTTTCGCCTCTTTTAAAAACAAAATATGCATATTCATGTGTATAAGAAAAATTTTTCCCTTGAATACCTCTAGGATTATGAACAATAGTTATTGGATGAATTTCATAACCTTCTCCAAAAATTTCATTTAATAATAACCCTAAAGAGCACAATTCATTTTCATCAATTGAACATATCAAAGCTCCGTTATCAGATAGTAATTTTTTTGCAATAACAAGTCGGTTATTCATCATACTTAACCATTTACTATGAGCAAATAAATCATTCTTATCAACATAATTATTATTATATTTCCAAGTTTTAGCACCCGTATTATAAGGCGGATCAATATAAATAACATCAATTTTACCTTTATGAGTTTTTTCAAGTAAATATAAGCTGTGTAGATTGTCTCCCTCTAATAAAAAATTATAATGCTTGTCTTTATCATTATATATTTCTTTATTTTTAACATTTTCAAAAACAGGAATTTGAGTTTGTAGTTCCCAATCTACTCTTTCCTGGTGTTCTTCCCAAATTAAACCATATTTTTTATTGTTTAGTTCATTCTCTATTAATGTTAAATTGTTTAAAATAGAATCATCAGAAATTTTTTTTTTAATTTCATTTAATGTATTAAGCATTTTTTCTCTTTTTAACTTTGATAAATTAGTTGTTTTCATTTTACCACCCTTAAATCTTTACTACTTTAATTATATCACGTATAATTCTACTTGTGAACTAATGAGTGATTAATCCATTAGTTTATGGTAGAATATTTTTCATCTATTTCATATGAAATAGATGAAAAATCGCGATTGAGTTGAGGCGAATTGTAACACGGGTCTTGTATCCATAAAAATGACGGCCTAGCTCTTTTCTTTTTATTGTCCTAGTTTGAGATTGTGAGGTTTTATATCTATATCACATGCGTGATGAGGAGTAAGAGGTTCAAAAGAGTCAATCGCATATACGAAAGGAGTTTCATTATGAAACAAGTACTAGCCATTGATGTGGCTAAAAACAAAAGTATGGTTTCATTAATTAGTTCTTGTGGTGAAGTTCTAATTGAACCATACGAAATTAATCATACTTTGATTGATTTTAAAAATTTACAAGAAAGGATTGAAAGGTTTAATATCTATTATGAAGATTTAAATGTCTTCATGGAATCAACTGCTGACTTTCATAGACCAGTAAAAAGATTTTTTAAAGAAAACACTTTATATACTATTCAAATTATCAACCCTCTACATACGGCTATGCATAAGCGTAATCTTCGTAAAACTAAAACTGATAAGCAGGACTGTTTTAATTTGGCTGATTTATGTTTTTCTGGTAGAGTTAAACATTATGAAGATCAAGAACAATACTATTTAAATTTAAACGCCTTATCTAGGCAATATGCTTATATTCTTGAATTAAATACTAACTTGAAAAACAGATTCAAAAGTTTAGTGAATTTAACTTTCCCTGAATATGAGAAGTTATTTAAAGGTTCTCTTATTTATTCTAATACTTCTTTATCTTTTATTGAAAAATACCCACATGCTGATATTATCAAAGATACTAGAATTGATGGTTTAACTAATTTTATGGCTAAATTAAATGGTAGACACGAAAGTCATTATTTTAAGAAAGCTAATTTAATTAAAGAAACTGCCCGTATAAGCTATCCTTCTGTTTCCAAAGATGACGAAATTGTTAATAATTTAGTTAGAACTACCAAACTTTTAAAATTTCAATTACAAGAATTAGAAAGTGTTAAAGAAAAACTTATAGATAAGGCTAAAAGGTGTTACTTATTTGAAACCATCAATTCTATTTATGGTTTAGGAGAAGTTACTACTGCTTTAATTATAGCTGAATTAAAAGACATTAATAGATTTAACAACATTAAAGAATTAACTGCTTATTGTGGATTAGATCCCAGCATTAAGCAATCAGGTTCTTCACTTAATGTTAAAGGGCATATTTCTAAAACGGGCAACAAGTATATTAGAAGAATATTGTTCAATACCATTCAAAATATTATTATGTTTGCATCTAGAAATAATAAAGAAAATGATATTTTACTTTATTACAGAAAAAAACGTAATGAAGGTAAGCATCATTACGTTGCTGTAATATCTTGCACCACGAAATTATTACGTCGTATTCTTTCAGAATGCAAGAGAAACAATATTAATATGTAAGCAGTTCACCACAACTGTTTATATATTACATATTTTAACATTAACACATTATATTCAAATTTTTAAAAATTTTGATTATTTCGTGTGTTTTTGTCATGGATATAATATCATAAAAATTTAACCTTGACAAATCTTAGATTGTCATATTTTTATTTCATATCATTAACTTTATACTCTTATCCTAAATTCTTATACGATTATTAATATACTATAGGTAACTATTATTTAAAATAAAAAGCCTATTGATACAATTCTCTCTTTAACAAATCTATATTATAATTCATGATATCAATAAAGTTAATTTTTTCATATCTTTCTTCTTCTAATAAATTAACAGCAGTCTTATAAGTTAAAGTTTCTAACTTATAATCTTTAACAAAAGAATTAATTGTTTGATTTAACTTTTCATCTGGTTTAATAAATATATAATCTATTTTTTTCTTATTAATTAAATCTTTTACTTCAGCTATTTTTTTATCTGTTATTTTATCCTCTTGCAAAGAAATAACATTGAATTCATATTTTTCTAAAAATAGGAATAAATCACTTGAAACAACTATTGTTTTATTTTCAGCATTATCTGCTATTAATTTTAATTCAGCATCTAATTCTGATATATCAATTTTTAGCATCTCATAATTCGTTTCTATTTCATTTTTTAAATAGGGATTATTTATATATTCTTCAAACCCCTTCTTAATATTTTGGGTTAAC
>JAQVDA010000048.1 GCA_028698535.1 Bacilli bacterium | reverse complement strand
AGAACTACATTATCTACCATATCTATCACCTCGTTATTTCATAATCTAATTTTATCATATTTTGTAGCTTTTTTGGTTATTTTTGATTTTTTTAATACATAATCTCTAAAAACCCTAGTTTTATAGTTGACTCTACTATGTATTAATAATATAATTATACATGCTGACGCAAATGACAGCGTTATTTTGAAATTTATAATGTGTTAGTTGCCTAAATGGTTTTATTGTGTAACCGAATGCTGTTAGGTGAAGATATTAAAAGACCAACACCCTATAAATTGACTTAATAACCGTCCTTGTTAATGCAATTAAAAGTAAAGGAGGGAAAAAATGTCTAGATATACTGGACCTAATTACAAAAAGGCGCGTCGGGTTATGTTTTCAATTCTAGAAAGCGGAAAAGAATTAGCTAAGAGACCTTATGGGCCCGGTCAGCACGGCCGAACCAGAAGAAGAAAGTTATCTGATTATGGGACTCAATTGCTGGAAAAACAAAAAGTTAGATTTATGTATGGTTTAAATGAACGACAATTCCGCAAAACCTTTGAAGAAGCGGCCAAACTAAAAGGGGTATTAGGCGAAGACTTCTTAAAGTTATTAGAGAGTAGATTAGATAATTTAGTTTATCGCATTGGTTTTGCCAATACCAGAAGAGCGGCTAGACAACTAGTCAACCACGGTCATATTACGGTTAATGGTAAAAAAGTAGATATTCCGTCTTATCGGGTTAAAGCTGGTGAGGTAATTGGTTTAAAAGAATCATCAAAAGAACATTTAGCCGTAAAGTTAGCTTTAGAAAAGCAAACTAACCGTGTTGAATATATTAGTTTTGATGAAAACAAAATGCAAGCCACTTATCTAAGAATGCCAGAGCGCAGTGAATTAAGTGCCGATATTAATGAATCACTAATTGTTGAATTCTATAACCGATAAAAAAACACCACTTTATGTGGTCTTTTTTTATGTCAAATCAATGTCAGATTTACATAAATAATAATTCTTTTATTTTAAGAATGATATAATATATTTATGATGTAGAAAGATGGTGACCAAATAACAATGGTACGGAAAAAAATAATCAGTTTATTTATAACTATTTTATGTCTTGGGGTTTTATTAACTATCGGGGTAACGTTCTTATATAAGGGCAAAGCAAGCCCCGAACCAAAAGATCCGCCTAGTAAACAAGCTTTTATACCCAAGGAAGAGCCTAAGGTTAAAGTTATTGATTTAGATTCAGATACAAGGCCTATTGGTTTAATGATTAGTAATGAGGGATTATCATGGCAGCATGCGGGATTACAAGAAGCTTTTTTAGTGTATGAAATAATTGTTGAAGGTGGCGAAACCCGATTATTAGCGTTTTTTAAAGATGTTGAGGCTTTAATGGTAGGCCCGATAAGAAGCTCACGCCATTATTTCCTTGATTATGCTTTAGAAAATGATGCTGTTTATCTGCACCATGGGTTTAGCCCACAAGCGGAGAGGGATATTAAAGCTTTAGGTATTAATAATATCAACGGTACCCAAGCTGATGGCCATATCTTTTGGCGGGAACCACCGAAAAATTCATATCAAAATTTATTTACTGATTTACAAAAAGTGAAGAAAAGAATTAAAGAAAAGAATTACCGTTTGACATCACAAGCCGAACCACTTTTAGATTATGCGGTTGAAAGTGTTAAATTAAGTGGCGATAATGCCAAAGAAGCCTCAGATATTAGAATTAACTATTCTTGGCTTCATTATGTTGAGTATAAATATGATCCTGATAGCTTAAGTTATAAAAGGTATACTCGCGGCATAAAGCACCTTGATCGGAATACTAACAAACAATATACAGCCAAAAATATTATTGTCTATCAAGTTAATAACTATTCTTTAAATGATAATTCTGGAAAAGGAAGACAAGGATTAAATAATATTGGTAAGGGTAATGGTTATTACATAACCGAAGGGATGGCCATACCTATTACTTGGGAAAAGAAATCAAGAGCAAGTAAAACTATCTATCAAGATATGGATGGTAATGTATTAAAGGTTAATGATGGTAATACCTTTATTCATATACAACCAGTTAATCAAAAGTTATTAATATCATAAAAAAAAGGTAGAATTAATTAAATTCTATCTTTTTAAAACTCTTTTTTCCTTTTTGAAGCAGTAAGTAATTATGAGTGGTATCCTTTCCTGTAACAACCATATCCGGATTGGTTATTTTTTGTCTATTTATTCTAATTCCGCCTTGTTCAACAAGCCTTCTACCAGCTGATTTTGATGATGCTAGTTTTGTTAATACTAATAAATCTAACAAATCTATCCCTTTTTTTAGTTCTTCTTTAGCTAACTTTACAGTTGGCATATTATCATCAATTACTTTTTTTGTAAAAACCGCTTCCGCCGTTGTCTCCGCAATATTGGCCGCCTTTTCTCCATGAACTAATTTAGTAACCTCATAAGCCATTAGCTTTTTAGCCACCACAATATCGCTCTGGCACATATTTTTTATCGTTTTCATATCATAATCACTAAAGAACGCTAATAATCGTTCTACATCTTCATCATATGAATTGATAAAGGCTTGGTAGAAGTCATAAACAGTGGTTTTCTCCCTAGAAACCCATAAAGTTCCTTTGGCGGTTTTACCCATTTTCTCGCCATCACCTTTAACTAATAATGGGCAGGTTACGCCATACAATGGTTCTATCTTAGCAGTCCCAGCATGAGTCATTTTCCGACCTAACTCAACACCTGCTAAAATATTAGGCCATTGGTCCGAACCCCCAATTTGTATTTGACAGCCATAATGTTTGTTTAAGTAGATAAAATCATAGGCTTGCATTAACATATAACCCATTTCAAGAAAAGTTAAGCCGCCACTAGCTAATCGTAATTTATAACATTCGGCTGCTAACATTTTATTAACATTAAAATGAAGACCAATTTCCCTCATAAAATCAATATAGGTGGCTGATTTTATCCATTCAAAGTTATCTAGAATAAGCGCCGCATTAGGACCATCACAAGTAACAAAACGCTTAATTATCTTTTTTACCTCTTGTTTGTTATAAGCTACCTCTTCTTTGGTTAACATTTTCCTTAGATTGCTCTTAGCGGTTGGATCACCAACTAAGGCCGTCGCCCCACCAATAACAATAATTGGTTTATGCCCTGCTTTTTGTAGCCTTCGAACCATTGTTAAGGCAAAAAAATGACCAATATGAAGACTATCAGCAGTCGGATCAATACCTAGATAAAAGGTTACCGGTGATGATGTTAATAATTTTTTAATATTAGTTAGATTAGTAGCTTGATAAATATAGCCTCGTTCTTTTAAATTTTGATATATTTGGTTCATTAGTAGCCTCCTTTAATTAACTTTATTATAACAAAACGTCCTTCATAAATAAAGGACGTTTAACACGCGGTACCACCTTAATTCATAGTATTTAAACTATGCACTTATTTCTTAACGCTTATGCGATTTAATTTAAAATAGGTAATTCATTATTAGTAATAAGTTAGTTTGCACCAAACACTAACTCTCTTATTTTTATTACAATAATTACTCTCTATTTCTCATCATTAAATTATTATAGTGGTTTTATTATATGTTATTGAATTAATAATGTCAAATAAAAAAGGGACTTTTATTTTCCCTTATTTTTTTCAAGTTTTTCAATGGTATCTTTAGCGGCTTTAAGAACCTTATCACGTACATCTTCAGCGGCTTTGGCGATTACAGGGGTACTCTTCGCTACCGCTAAAGTGACTAACTCTTCGACTTTATCTTTTAAGTCATTAGCTTTAGTTTTCGCAATTTTTAAGGCCTTTTCTTTATCTAGATCTTCTAATTCCATCTTTATTTCTTCTAATTTAGTTTCTAATGTTTCCCTTACATCTTCAATATTAATCTCCTTAATCTTAGCGATAAACTCATCAATTTTTTTCATTAAATCTCGTCTTGTTTCGCAACCTTTTTTTGGCGCGAACAAAAACCCCATACCAAGTCCTACTAAGGCCCCTAAAAGAAATTTTGATCCTCTAGTCTTCTTGCTCATCTTCTTCCTCCTCCTCCTTTTTTTTCTTTCTCTTAAATAAATTTATGATGAAGGTTGAAATTTTATCAACGATTTTATCACTTAAGAATGATAACTTATCCGTAGTAAAATCAATAAGATGAAAAAAACGCCCTAATGAAGCTACCTTTTCATTAACATCGTCAACTAACACTTCAACCTTATTCATTGTATTTATTATTTTAATTCCTATTATTATCGATAATATTAGTAAGATAATTCCTAAGACATATAATATCACAGGTAAAGCCTCTTGTAGTACCGCCATTTTATTTCAACTCCTATTCTTCTTCATACATTGAATCAATTAATTCAAATAAATTATCTTCATCAGCAGTAGTTACTTTCTTTTTATCATCGGGGGTTTCTAAACCTAAATCAATACAATTAGCTTCAACATTTTCTAACATTATATCTTCCATTATCAAGTCTTCCCCTTTCTGACTCATATCATACAACAAATTATCTTCCTCTACTGGTTTTTGATTGTCGTTTGATTTAAGATTAAAAAACATCGTATCATTATCATCCTGATTAATCATATCTTTTAAATCTTCTGATAAACTGCCATAAGCTTTCTTCCTTACTACATCAAAATCAATTGGGTTTTCTTTTTTCCTTGGTACCTCGGACTGTTTTTCTTTAGTAATAATATCTTCCTTTTTATAATTCTTATCTAAGATGCCATACACTGGTGAAATGATGGGCGAAACGCGAAAGATTGGTTTTTCTTTTCGTTCATTTTCGGCTTTATTAATATTTTTGGACTCAAAATCTAAAATATTAGTTACTGGGGCGGCTTCCTTCGCCGCTAAAAAATCCTCATCTTCAAACATTACCGGGAATTTAAAGGTTGTTTCCGATTTAAACAATTCCCTTTCACTAATTATATTATCTATTTCATCATCCTTTTTTGATTGCACCTCATTAGTTGGCTTTTTTTCTTGATAGTCAGTTGTTTCATCCTGATAGTTTTCGACTTTATCATCTTCTACTGGTTCTTCAAAAAATAAATTTTTTAGTTTATTAAACAAGCCCATGTAAGACACCCCTTCCTCATAAAGTTAATATTCCGGGAACTCATCAATAATTATTTCTCCGTTATCAGGAAATTGTTCCTTATCATCATCCGGATTATCATATTCATAAATATAATCTAAAAAGCTTTTCTCCGTTCTGGTTGGTTCAAAGATATTAAATTTCTCTTCTTTAAAATCTAAGATGTTGTCACCAATTAATGTTTGAATAACCGCATCATTAAAGTTTAAACTAGATAAAATATAACAACTATCAATAATAGCTTTATTGATGTAATTTTTAGGAACTACCGCTTCTATTTTAGCATAATTATACATGATTTCTAAGAGAAATCGATTATTTATTTTATTTATTTCTAGATAACCCTGTTTATTATCAAAGTTAAGTGGTCTTGAATAGTACGCCTTAACATTAAATTCATAAGTATACTTGGTTTGATGGAAATAACTAATTATATCAATATATAAATAATAACGCTGCCCTGATGAATATAAAATTTGATTATATTCTTTCTCCGTCTCTAATCTAACACCATTAGGTAAGTAATATTTATAACCTTGACCAACATAATTATATAATGTCTGATTAGTACGCAGGATATGATTAATATTTTTATCATAGTTATTATCTATTTTATTTATATTACAACCAGTTAAGGATATCATCATCAGTAGTAATACTAAAAACGTCCTCATCTATTCACCTACTCCAATTATATTATATCAAAAAAAAAAGAAAATATAAACAACTTTCCAGATAATAAAAGCAACGATCATGGCCTAATCAAAAACTAAACTTTCGCATATACTTTATTGATAGTATTAATAAGGAGGAATATTATGTATTCTGGTTATTATCCATCTGGGATGCCACCAA
>JAQVDA010000047.1:3445-5994 GCA_028698535.1 Bacilli bacterium | reverse complement strand
TTAATCCATATTGTTGTAAAAAAGCAAGAAAGTCGCCTTCAGCTTGGGTTTTCATATAATTAATCTGACTATTAACATAATTTATGATATTATCATCGGTTTTATAATGTTTATTTAAGATTATTGTATCTATCATATCAATTAATATATTTTGGGCATACTTTTCTTTCATTTTTTCATATAACTCTTCGGTAGTAATAACACCTTCATCAAACTTTGCCACCGGCTCTTTACCATCAACTAGCTTAGGGGTTTTACTACAACCAGAAAGTAGTAAAAATAAAAAACAGAGGGTGATACCTAAAAACCTTTTCATTAAATTCCTCCTTTAAAAAATGTATCTTTATCATAACAAAAACCAAAAAAAAAGACAAGAAATAATGATAAGCACTCACACTTTGTTATAATTATCCATAAAATACCTTGAAAAGAAAAAAGGAGGAATGATTTTATGTCAACTGGTTTTTACGGTGCTGGTGCGGCTATTTTATTAGTGTTATTTATATTATTAGTAATTATACTTGGGGTATATGTATAAAAAAATAATACAAGGAGGTGTATTGCGTGACTTGTCCTAAACCTTGTTCTAGTGGTTATTTACTTATTCTTGTTTTATATATTTTATTAGCTATTATTTTAGGTGCCATTTTTATATGTTAGTTTTATATAAAAGAAGACTAATAACGATATAAAAACTCTCTACTTAATAAGTTAGAGAGTTTTATTTAGACTATTTTTTAGTTAATTTAGTATAAACTACATCTAAAGGTAATAAATTATCTGATGAATACTTTGGGGTTAAACCATCATCGTGATATCTTGGTATTAGATGCATATGAAAGTGTTTAACCTCTTGAGCTGACCCATTATTTTGAACAATCGTCATCCCGTTTATGGCTAAGGCTTGTTCTAATAGGGGGTGCATTTTTTTTATTACCATGTTTATATGGGTAAGTACCTCAATCTTAATGTCATTAATATCCACTACATGTTCTTTCGGAATTATTAACATATGCCCATTAGTGTTTGGTTGAACATCTAAGATAACTTTAACTATCTCATCCTCATAGATGCTATAGGCGGGAATATTACCTTTAATGATATTACAGAAGACACAGTTCATGTTTATCACCTAATCTTATTATATCAAAAATTAAAAACGCGACAAGCGTTTTTCGTGAATACGCGAATATTCATTTATGTTATGTTCTTTTATTATAAAATTATACTTTATATTTGTTCTTTCTAACGAAGTTTGATAAAATTAATTATACGAGGAAGTGACTTTATGACTAATAAAATACTAACGATTAAAGATTTAACGGTAACCCTAAATAATAATGAGATTATCAAAAATTTTAATCTTGATATCAATAATAAAGAAATCCATGTTGTTATGGGGCCAAATGGAGTGGGGAAATCAACTTTAGCGAAGGTTATTATGGGGAATCCAGATTATAAAGTAACTAGTGGTGATATCAAATACCAACAAGAAAGTATTCTTAATATGCCAGTAGATGAACGCGCTAGAAAAGGTATCTTTTATGCGATGCAGTCACCAATTGAAATAGAAGGAGTTACTAATAGTGAGTTTCTAAAGGTGGCTTTAAGCACTAAGTTAAATAAAAATGTTGGTTTATATGACTTTGTTAAACAACTAGATCAAGCCGTTAAGGATTTAAAGATGGATGAGAAAATGATTCATCGCTCTATTAATAAGGGTTTTTCTGGTGGTGAGAGAAAGAAAAACGAGATATTACAAATGAAAATCTTAAAACCAACTATGATTATTTTAGATGAGATTGATTCTGGGCTAGATGTTGATAGTTTAAAGATTGTTGGTCAGAATATAATGACTTATTTTAAAAATCATCATGCTAGTATTCTAATCATAACGCACTATCCCCGCATTTTAAAATACATTAAGCCTGATTTTGTTCATGTTATGATGGACGGCAAAATAATTAAAACTGGTGATTTAACCCTAGCGTTAACAATTGAAAAACAAGGTTATGATTTTTTAAAAGAAGGACCTAAAGATAGTCGTTTATTATAAGGAGAATATTAATGATGAATAAAATAAAAATAGTTGATAATCAAATTGTTGGGTCTCATCAAACTCCCTTTATTATTAATGATTATGATAAAGCTCCTTATTTAAATATGACTAAACAAACTTTGTTTATATACATTCCGGCTAATAGTAATATTAACTGTGATTTAGATTTTGATTATCAGACTAAAAAACAAAATATCCTTGTTTTAGTTGATCAAAATAGTGCTGTTTCCTTTTTTGAATATAAAACAGGACTAAAAACCACTGGTCACATTGAATATATGGTTTTAAATAATAGTAAAATAGTGATAAATAGATATTGTGCGACCCAGACAGTAACAGAAAAAATCATGTTTAGCTTAAACGGTTATCAAGCCCAAGTTGATTATTATTTGGCCACCATTACTAATCATGATAAGCATTATGATATTAAAGTAACTCATCGCGCTAATGCTACCAAGAGTAACCTTACTTGTCATGGTATTAGTTTAAG
>JAQVDA010000047.1:0-3345 GCA_028698535.1 Bacilli bacterium | reverse complement strand
GAAATAATTTTTACTAAAAATAGTACCGAGTCCATAAATATGATTGTTTTTGGCTATTTTAAACATCATTTAAAAAGTGGTGACGAAATATTATTAACTAAGAGTGAGCATTCATCAAACATATTACCTTGGTTTGCCTTATGTAAAGAGGTAGGGTGTAAAGTAAAATATATTCCTCTTAATAAGGAATATGAGGTGACTATTGACAATGTCAAACAATGTCTAACAAACAAAACAAAGGTTATATCTCTAGCGCACATTACTAATGTTATTGGGGATATTAGGCCTTTAAAGGATATTGTTGCCCTTGCTCACAAACATAATATTTTAGTCGTTGTTGACGGGGCTCAAAGTGTTGGCCATATTAAAGTCGATGTCTCAGAACTCGCTATGGACTTTTTAGTTTTTTCCGCTCATAAAATGTGTGGACCAATGGGCGTTGGGGCCCTATATGGTCAGTTTGAATATTTAAACCAGTTAAAACCAATTACCTTTGGTGGCGGCATGAATTCGTCATTTGATATTGATGGTACTGTCGAGTATCGCAGCCTACCACATCGTTTAGAAGCGGGAACCCCTAATGTGGCCGCCGTTATCGGATTTAAGAAAGCCCTAGAATACCTAGAAACAATCGGTATGGATAATATTCACCGCCATGAACTAGAATTAAGAGCATATGCCCTTGAAAAGATGGGTACCCTTGATAATGTCATTGTCTATAATAAAAAAGCCAGCAGTGGTATAATTGCTTTTAACCTCAAGGATGTTTTTAGTCAAGACACGGCTTTCTATTTAGATCAATATAATATTTGTATTAGAGCCGGAGCTCATTGTGCCAGAATCTTAAAAGAAGAATTAAAGATTAAAAACACTTGTCGTCTTAGCTTTTATTTTTATAATACGAAAGAAGAGATTGATCAACTAATTACGGCCTTAAAAATGAGTAAGAATATATTTAACAAGATTTTATAGGAGGTTACTATGGATAAAGAAACAAAAAGAGCTATTATCCTTGATCATTTTCAACATCCAATTGGACAAGGTCTATTCAATGATGATTCATATAAAAAAGTTAATATTAATAATGAATCCTGCATTGATGAAATTAATATGATGGTAAAGCTAGAAAATGGTATAATAAAAGACGTTCGTTTTGCTGGTGAAGCTTGTGCGATTTGTACCTCGTCTACTTCTATAATGATTAAATTATTATTAAACAAAACACTAGCCGAAGCGCAGGAAATAATGCTTGATTTTGAAAACATGATTAATGAAAAACCATATAATAAAGAGACCTTAAAAGAGGCTCTGGTCTATGATGAACTATACAAACAACCAAACCGGATTAAGTGTGCTCTTTTACCATGGGAATGTATAAAAAAAGTTATTAAATAATTAGAATGTTGGTGGTAATAAAATGTCTAATGTAAGAGGTGAAATAAAACCTTTATCAAGTTCAGTTAAAAGTAACTGGTTAAATGGTCTTATTAGTGACTACAACCAGTTAAATATGTTTATTAGTTATCTTAATAATAAAATGGAACCATTTAAATTTAATCTTGAGAAACTTCCCCCTGTCTTTATAATGATTATTAATTTATTAAATAAGACGATAGAAACGCAAGCAGATGATATAGTAAAACATGCTACTGTTATTATTGAACAAAATAATGGGCAACACTACCCCCAATATAAAGATATTTTATTTTACATTTTAATATTTAAACTAAGAGTGGGAACAGATAATATCAACAAAATATGTTGGTCATTTTTAAAGGGCGATGATTTATATCAACCTTCTAATATTCCCCATCCTTTATTATTGATTCTACAACAAAACCAATACCCATTAGACCCAGCTATTATTGATGATATATATGAAAAATGTACTTATCAAAAACCATATTTTAAGAAAGATAAGAATAGTCTTTATCTTCCCGACTTTAAAATGTTAGGCTATTTGCCTTATGATGCGCGATGGCATTTTTTATTTAATAATAGTGTCAGTTTAAAAATGAAGCATACCATAATCAGTAAGCATTACCATACTGATGAAATAAAGGATGTCAAGGAATCATTAATACAAGGTATAAATGGGGAAATTCTCCTCATTACTGAAAAATATAATTTTGATTTTGAAAACTATGAGATAACCGCTGGTGATTTAAAAACGATCACAAATAGTTTCAAAGCCCTCATTAGTAAAAACCCGCGTTTGAAGATGAAATATCAAATTATTAAAGAATTAGATAAAGAAGAAAAAGCCAGTCAAGCTGGCAAGCCAACAGCCTTAAGGTTGGTGAAAAGATGAAACAGATTAATAAAATAAGTTTAAAAGGGTTAAACGAGAATATTATTAAACAAATTTCCAAATTAAAAAAAGAACCCACTTGGATGATGGATTTTAGACTAAAAGCTTACCAATCCTTTTTAAATCATGACTTACCAAACTTTGGGCCCCAAATAAATCTTAATTTTAACGAAATAACTTACTTTAAAAGGATTGATGATAAGGTTTATAATAAGTGGGATAAAGTCCCCCTTAATATTAAAAATATTTTTAACAATTTAGGAGTGTTGGCCGCTGAAAAAAAGCATTTAGGTGGCATTTCAACGCAATATGAAAGTGAAGTAATTTATCATAATATGCTTACCGAACTAAAGGCTAAAAAAATTATTTTTTTAGATACCGATACTGCCTTAAAAAAACATCCCGCGTTATTTAAAAAGTATTTTAATAAACTGGTAAATTATAATGAAAATAAGTTTACCGCTTTAAATAGCGCTTGTTGGAGTGGCGGCGCCTTTATTTATGTACCACCACATACTAAATTAGATCGACCACTACAAAGTTATTTTCGTATTAATACGAAAGATATGGGGCAATTTGAAAGAACCATCATCATAGTTGATGAAGGTAGTGAATTACATTATATCGAGGGTTGTACGGCTCCAACTTATACGACTGATTCACTCCATGCCGCCGTTGTTGAGATATATGTTGGTAAAAAGGCTAAATGTCGCTATACAACCATTCAGAATTGGGCTAATAATATATATAATTTAGTTACCAAAAGAGCCATCGTTGAAGAGGGCGGAGTGATGGAATGGATTGATGGTAATCTAGGTTCAAAAGTAACCATGAAATATCCTACTACCATTCTAAAAGGGGAAGGTGCCAAGGGGAAATGTGTTTCTATTGCCGTTAGTAAAGAATCACAAAACCAAGATACTGGGGCGAAGATGATCCATCTAGCGCCTAATACCAAAAGTAGAATTATCTCTAAGTCTATTTCTAGTCACGGTGGCCTTACGACCTATCGCGGGACGGTTAAAATAAGTAAG
>JAQVDA010000003.1 GCA_028698535.1 Bacilli bacterium | reverse complement strand
GGAACCGAAAAAGCATATGAAATATATGCAAAACTGGAAAGCCATCTAAAAGAGTTAGGGGTTGAAATGCTATTTAGAACCCCCGTTATTGATTTAATTATCGAAAATAATAAAATTATCGGCGTTAAAACTAACCAAAAAGATTTCTATGCTCCCAAGATTGTTATAGGAGTTGGCCGAGATGGCAGTGATTGGCTTAATACTATGTGTGATAAATATAATATTGATAAAGAAGTAGGCACTATTGATATTGGGGTTAGAATTGAATGTGATAGTTCTATCACCAAAACAATTGATGATATTGCCTATGAAAGCAAACTTATTTATTTTACCAACACCTTTGATGATAAAGTGCGAACCTTCTGTTGGAATCCAAGAGGAGAAGTCACAGAAGAACGATATGATAATAACCTAGCACTCGCTAATGGGCATAGTTATAACGATGAGAAGTTAAAAACTAATAAAACTAATTTAGCTTTATTAGTATCATTAAACTTCACGGAACCTTTTAAAACCCCCATTGAATATGGAAAACACATTGCAAGCCTAGCTAATATGTTATCAGGGAATAAAGTACTAGTCCAAAGATATGGCGACTTTAAAAGAGGACGCCGTACTACCCACGAAAGATTACTGCGCAACAACACTAAGCCAACCCTAAAAGATGCCGTACCAGGGGATCTAAGTTTAGTACTACCATACCGGATAATGCTTGATATTACTGAAACGATTGAAGCTTTAGATAATATTATTGAAGGGTTCGCCAGTGATGGCACATTATTATATGGCGTAGAAGTAAAATTCTATTCTAATATTGTTAAAGTTAGTAATAATTTTGAAACCAATATTAAAAATTTACATGTCTTAGGTGATGGTGCTGGTATCACTAGAGGTTTAATTCAGGCTAGTATGAATGGTGTTGCCTTCGCCAGAGACTTAACATTAGATTAATAATTAAGATAATATAAAACAACCGATATTTATCCTAAATCATTAGGCATATGTCGGTTGTTTTGTTTATATAAATAGATATTTTAATATCCTTAACCCTAGTACCTCTTTTTAACTTTTAATAGTTTATTAATACTGACAGTATCTTCAAGTGGATCAACAGCGTCCAAAACTGTGTAAAAAGTAACTTTGTTTTTGACAAAACGGCCCATTGCTTCGGCTTGTTCTTGTGATAACCCTCTACTTTCAACCCCAATAATAACATATAAAGAGGCATAAAGCTCATTCATCAATGGTTCTTGTTCAAGCAATTCACAAGGTATAATCGCACACTCTACACGCTTACTACTATCATCATTAACTTGATCGAAATTTCTCTTAACTTCACTTAATATAGCTCTATTTAAGATAAAAGAAGTATCAGGTGTGCGCTTATATTTATAAACGTATAATTCATAACAAAACTTCATCGCCTGTAATTTATACCATTCATATTGCCCTTTAGTAATTATTTGACCATCAGTACTCTCGTAGTAATAACTTCCATTATAATCAACCTGAGATGTAAATGAATAAAAGTAATCCTTATCAAATATTATTGTTGTTTCTTTCTCCATCTGTTGAAGGGGACTTTTATTTTTCCTCATTACATCAATATTGTTAATCAGCTCCTTTAAACAAAAATGATAACCAGAACCTTTCTCTAGATTATCTTCTTGGTTAAAAAGAGACTCCCTTTTAATTAAAAATTTATAAAAGCCTTTTAAATCTATATCGTTTATTTTATTATTATCTATACAGCCTTGAATAAAATTACTTAATTCGCGAGCTACAACAGCATTATAACTAATACCATAAGTATCTCTAGCTACCCCAAAACCCTTTTCTTCTGGTACAAAAGGGTTAGATAATCTAATATGTTTTTTTATATCGGCGCTTTCATTACAAAAATCGATTAACTTTTTTGCCTCTTCGACACTATGCACACGGACAATAAAATTATCTAAGCGACCATAACCAGCAATTTTTGAATAATAACCAATTCCGTTAATATTCAAAAATTTATAAACCCTCATTGCCACCGCACCTAATTCATAATTAACAACCGGTAAATAGATTTTGACAACATCTCTTAGCCCAGATCTAAGGTTACCGCGAAATATAACATTAATATGATTAAAATATTCGCCCTGGCTTATAACATTAAAACTACCTACATTCGCGTTTGCTCTCAAATTGGCACATACCGTTTCGGTTACACTATTCTTAACAGCTTGTAAATCAACGTTCCTTTCTTCCTCGGGCAAGTGATAGATACTAAGCACATTATATATTTTTTCAAAATTAATATCTGGATTGTTTTGAACATAATCCTTTATTTCTTTAAAAAACTCCTTTAAGCGTTTAGCACTTTTGCTCTTATTCATACTCGCATCCCCCTTGTTGTTCATCTATATCCTCATCAGGTTCTAAATCATAAATGTTTTCATCCGCAAATATAGAATCATTTTCAAAATCAATCTTATTTTCTTCTTCTAGTTTGTTCATCATTTTTTCTTGTTCTGTTAATTCAATATCAAAATTCATAACTTAACCTCCTATGTTTGTTATTTAATATATAACTTTTCCATAATCAGGAATAACTGATATTTGTATATAATACCACAAAAATAGATAATTGCAATAAAATAAAAGTTTTTATATTAAAATACTTTTAAAGAAAAGCGCCATTAAAATAATTAAATTATTATGTTTTTTCATTTTCTTTCTTTCTTTAAGATATACTTAAAGAAGGAGTGGTTTAATATGCCGAGTACCATTACCCACGCTTACTTTATGTTAGATATTTATGATAACCTTGATGAAAACGCTAAAAAACTATTAAAAAATCATCTTGAATATTTAAAGGTCTTCGCCCAGGGACCCGATCCCTTATATTTCTATAATTATACTAAAGCGAAGATAAAAATCTTATCTTTTGAGATGCATATTACCAAAACCAGAGCTTTTTTCCTTAATTTAGTTACCTTTATTAAAGAACACCAATTAGAATATCAACCCGAAGTTATCGCCTATCTATATGGCTCTATTGCCCATTATGTATTAGATAGTACTGTTCACCCTTTTGTTTTCTATCAAACTGGTTTTTTTAATAAAAAGAAGAAAAACACCTATAAGTATATTGGCCTTCACCTTGATATGGAAACATATATTGATGCTTATATGATTTATATCAAAGAAAACATTGAACCTGAAAAATTTAAATTACATCAGTTTTGTTTTAATGTTGATAACTTTTCGCTCGCCTTAAAAGATACCATTGATGATGTAATAAATACAACTTATCAGTGGAAACACGCCGATATATTTTACCTTAAAGCGATTAAACAAATGAAGAGTTTCTTTCATCTTTTTCGTTATGATCCTTATGGGCTTAAAAAAAGACAATATCAGCGCTTGGATCAAATTATACCTAAACCTTCATTTAGATTTGTTTTTTTATCTTATAATATAAGTCTTGCCGAAAAACGATACTATCTAAATTTAGAGAAAAACAAATGGAATCATCCAACTGATAAAAATGAAGTGTTTGACTTATCGTTCCCGGAATTATACATGATTAGTCTTCAGAAAGCTTTAAGTATTATCAATGATGTTAATGAAGTATTGTATAATAATCGCGATATTAAAAGACTTAAACGAACCTTTCTTAATCTTTCATACTTAACTGGGAAACCTTGCGAACTAAAACAAGAGATGATTTATTTTGCTTTTTAAACCACTACCGTAGTTTTTTTGTATTATTTGTTCTTTTTTTTAAATACTACTAATGGTGGTTTTATGTTTGAAAGATATGAAATAAAATATGTTGGTCAAAAACCGTGTTTATTTCTCTATATTAATACTGATTTTGATTTTAGTAAGGAGTTTCTTTATGCGAAAAAGGCGCCTAAAAAACAAGATATTTATGATCATATTGTGTCCTTTATCAAAAAAAATAAAATAAAATTAAAGAGTAATAAAATTTATTTAGTTATTGGTGGTATAGTAATAACTACCATATTAATGAGTAATATTATTAATGCCGCCACTATTACTAAAGATGATTTTCAATATGTTCAATATAATAAAAGTCAGTGGAGTTATAATATTAATCAAGATAGTTTAGAAAAAGAAACGAAAGAAACGGATATAGTAGTTGACAATCCTAAACAGGAAGAAACGATAAAAGAAACTAAAAAAGAAGCGGCAATCCCCGAAATTAAAACCGAAACAAAACAAAAGATACCGGCTACCTCACCACCTAAAACCACCACACCTACGACACCGAAAGAAGCTCCGAAAGAAACACCAAAAGAGCCTCAGCAGGAAATTATAAAAGAAGAACCAAAAGAAGCTATGGTAAGTTTATACCGCTATAATGGCACCATTGAACAAATTAGTTTAGAGGATTATGTCACTGGAGTTGTCAGTGCCGAGATGCCCGCTTTATTCCATGGTGAAGCATTAAAAGCCCAAAGTGTCGCGGCGCGTACATACGCCTTAAAACGGATTCACGAAGGGAAAGTTTTAACCGATACTAATTCGCATCAAATATATAAAGATAACAATCAATTAAAAGCTCAATGGGGCGGTAACTTTAATACTTACTATAATAAAATTAAAAACCTGGTGGCGAGTACCAAAGGACAATATCTAGCCTTTAATGGTTATTATATTGATGCTTTATACCACTCAACTAGTAATGGGAAAACAGAGGATCCTATTAATGTCTGGGGTGGAAGTTTTCCATATTTAAAAAGTGTTAACAGTCCTTGGGATTTAAACGCCAATACTTATGCGCGAGAAGTAAGTAAAACATTTAATGAAGCTAGTTCTATTTTGGGTTTTAACTTTAATTATGATACTAAAGTACAAACAGTTTCAAAAACAACTGGTGACCGTGTTAAAGAAATAATAATTGGTGAAAAAAGTTATTCCGGTGTGCAAATTAGAACTTTATTTGGACTAAGATCAGCTGATTTTGATATCTCCGTAACCAATAATAATATCACCTTTAAAACAAGAGGTTATGGTCACGGCGTTGGTATGAGCCAATATGGGGCTAATGGCATGGGTAAAGAAGGCTATACCTATCGCCAAATATTAAATCATTATTATCCTTATACCAGTATAATCACTAAATAATTAAAATAAATAAGACCTTGTTAAACAAGGTCTTATTTTTATTATCTTAACGTTTTGAAAATTGTGGTGCTCGACGGGCTTTCTTTAAGCCTGGTTTCTTGCGTTCTTTAATACGGGCATCCCGGGAGATAAAGCCACCTTCCTTTAAAAGCTGACGAAAGCTACCTTCAGAATTTGGATCTGTATCAGCATCGTATTCTAGTAAAGCACGGACAATTCCAAGGCGGATCGCTCCTGTTTGACCAGTAAAACCACCACCGGTAACATTTACTTTAATATCAAATTTATCTACCATCTTAGTAATCTCTAGCGGTTGCCTTAAATCCATTATTAAAGTCTTATATGGTAAGTACTCATTAACATCCTTACCATTAATTATTATCTTGCCTTTACCGGGGGTCATTGTTACTCTAGCTGAAGCCTCTTTACGACGCCCGGTACCAGTAAATACTCTTTTTTTACTCATTATTACTTTCACTCCGTTCCGCTAACACTAATAATTCTGGTTTCTGAGCTAGATGTGGATGTTTATCGCCAGCATAAACAAATAGTTTTTTACTCATGGCTCTACCTAATCTTCCTTTTGGTAACATCCCTTTAATTGCTCTTTCCACCATTTTAACCGGATATTTCTCTTTCATTTCCCTAGCCAATCTAACTCGTAAACCACCAGGATAACCACTATGGTCATAATACTTTTTCTGGTCTAATTTATTACCGGTTAAATTAACCTTATCCGCATTAATGATAATAACAAAATCGCCACCATCAATATGAGGCGTATAGGTGGGCTTATGTTTACCACGCAAAATAGTTGCTACTTGGGTGGCTAAACGACCTAATATTTGATTAGTCGCATCAACCACATACCATTGACGCGTAACATCGCCTTTTTTCTGCATAAATGTTGTCATACTTTTTTTCCTTTCTTATTATAAGTAAATGTTCCCAGCATTTACTTAGCGGGTATAAGAAAATGTACCAGGTTAAATTTTACTAGATTTTCATGATAAAGTCAATGGCTGAGTCGTTTATATATTAATATTCTAATAATAAACATCCTTTAAATATAATCCCTCCGGATTAGCGGTAACACCAGCTGATCGGCGGTCTTTTTGTTTTAAAATATTAATTATATCAATACTTTTTCTTTTTCCCACTCCAATTTCCATTAAAGTCCCGACTATATTTCTTATCATATGTTTTAAAAAACCAGTCCCTAAAAAGTAGATACTTATTTTATTTACATCATTAGGGTCTTTAACTAAATTGGTTTTAATTATGGTTCGTACATAGTTTTCCTTTTCATTATCTGCCCCCGCAAATGATTTAAAATCATGTTCCCCTTCTAAATATGTTAACGCTTTTACTATCGCCTCTATCTCTAGGGGTTTATTATATTGATAAATATAATTGCGTTCTAATGGATTATATTCGCCAAGATTAATTTTGTATATATATTCTTTTGCCTGAGCATCGTATCGCGCATGAAAATCATGACTAACTAATTGGATACTTTTAATATAAATATCATTTGGTAGTAAACTATTTAGAGAATGCCTCAACTTATCAACAGCCTGATTTTTATCTAAATCAAAATGAGCTTTTTGGTTTAACGCATGAACTCCAGCATCAGTTCGTCCGGAAGCTACTAATGTTACCTTTTTATTACTATTAAGCTTCTTTAACGCTGTTTCTATTTCGCCTTGAATCGTTTTGTGCTTAACTTGTTTTTGATACCCCTGATAATTAGTACCATCATAACTAAAAGTCATTAAATAACGTTTCATAACATAACCACCTCACATATTATTAATACTATTAAAAAACCAAGATGAAAGGTAAATATAGTATTATCTTCTTTAGTCCATTTATTTAAACGATAATAAGTTCTCGTTGGTTCAACCCCATATAATCTTACTTCCATCACATCGGCTAATTTTTCCGCCCTTTTTAATGACAAGATAATCATTGGTACTAACATTGATGATAAAGCAACTATTTTTCCTTTTATATTGCTATGTTTAAAATCGATGCCACGACTAGCTTGTGATTTTAAAATTTTATTAGCCTGTTCTAATGTTAATGGTACAAAGCGTAACGATAGCGATAATAGAAAGGCTAAATCAGTAACCGGTACTTTAATCGCCTTTAATGGACTAAGCAATTGTTCAAAAGCATAAGTAATTTCGTTCGGTGTTGTTGTATAAGTTAAAATAGAGGTATAAATAACAATTAAAATAATTCTTATTACTAAAATAAAAGCGCTAACAACATTAAAACTAAACAAGAGTTCGAAAAGAAAAACAACCGCCATTAAGATACTCATCTTTTTTAACCCTGATAAAAATAAAACGAAGGGTACCTTGGAAATAATTATTATTATTAAAGTAAATATTATTAACATTATATATAAGATTAACTGATTAATAATCATTATGCCAATTAAGAAAGTAAGTACACAAAGTAATTTGTTGAAGGAATTCATACGATGTATTAAAGAATCGGCAGGATAGTACTTTCCCAAAACAAAATTATTAAACATGGCGATAAATAGCCTTTATTAAATCATTTATTTCACAATAATTACCTAATTTTATCTTTTGCCTTTTTAATACTTTATTAGTGAAATTGGCTACTTTCGGGATATCAATATTATTATTAGTTAATAACTCTTCCTGACTAAAAACATCATATTTAGAACCACTAGTAACTAATTTCCCTTTATTAAGTGCCACGATGTAATCGGCTAATACATATAATAAATCAACATCATGGCTAACAATAATAATCGTCTTATGATAAATTAATTTTAAACGCCTGATTAATTTAACTAAACGCTTTTTATTGCGATTGTCTAACCCAACAGTCGGTTCATCTAAAATAACTACCTTGGGATTAAAAACTAAGATAGACGCTAAAGCGACTTTTCTTTTTTCACCATGACTTAACTCAAAAGGATTTCTCTCTAAATAACTTTCGTCTAATCCAACCATCTTCAACGCCTGATTAATTCTTTTATCAATTTCAGGCAGTTTATAATTAAAATATTTCATTCCAAATTCTAATTCTTTTTTAACGGTTGGTTGAAAAAATTGTTCTTCTGGAAATTGAAACATTAAGCCTAGTTTAGATCTTAAGTTATTAATATTACTAATTTGTTTATTATTTTCAATTTTAAATTTATTGAGTTTAATATATCCCTCGTGGGGATTTAATAAGGCTGTTATTAACTCTATTAGGGTCGTTTTTCCTGAACCAGTGGGACCAATAATGCCAGTAATATTACCGCGCGGTATTTTACAACTAACTGTATCAATCGCCTTTTGAGCTAGAGATGTTTTAATATTATATGTATAGCTTACCTCATTAAAAATAATTTCCATTTTATCACCACCCGATAACTTATATCTTTTCCCTATTTACTTGGCCATAATTTAGTAATTAATTCATCCATATCTAATATTATATCATCAAGTAAATTATAAAAGTTTAACTTCAAAGATAAATCAACCATAAAAGGTAATTCTAGACCTAGCTTAGTTAGAATCCGTTCTTCTTTTAAAACATCCAAAGTTTTTCCTTCCATCACCGTCTTACCTTTGTTTAACACAATAATTCTATTTCCATATAAAGTTTCCTCTAAATTATGGGTAATATTGATTACCGTTAACTTTCTTTTTTCGTGCAACACTTTTAATATGTTTAAGATTTCCCTTTGTTCCTTCGTATCAAGCATCGCCAAAGCTTCATCTAAAATAATAATCTTGGGCTGCATTACCAAAATAGCGGCTAAAGCGACCTTTTGCTTCTCACCACCACTTAGTCTTTGTGGATCAGCATCTAATAAGTGTTCAATCTTTAATTCCCTTGCGATTCGCATTATTCTAGTATGGATTTCAGCTATATCATAATTTAAGTTCTCTAATCCAAAAGCAATATCATCGCGTACCGTATCTGAAATAAATTGATTAGTTAAATCGTCAAAAATAACCCCAATTCTTTTTCTAACTTCCACTATTTTTTCCTGATTAACCATTAGAGTATCAACGGTAATCGCTTTATTACTGCAGGCTAGACCTACTAAAAGTCTAACTAAAGTAGATTTACCACTACTATTAGGACCAATAATTGAGACCCAATCTCCCGCTTCTATTTCTAAATTAAATTTATTAAATATTTGTTTATCATCATAACCAAAACTAAGGTTTTTAATCTTTATTATATTTGGCATACAACCACCCCATGCATACTACATATTATACAAGAAAGTTCTGTTTTAGACAAATAAAAAATCCAAATATTAGTAATACAGGATTATATTGTTAATAAAATAAATAAATTCAAACTAGAATGATATATTATAATTTTTTGCCATAAAACCACTCTAATAGTTTATTGCCCCCTATATGGTAATTATTTTTATTAGTCCTTTTAAAACCCATTTTAGAAAAAACCGTTATTGATTTAAGATTGTTAGGATTAATATTACCTAATACTGAGGCGTTAGCACTTATACGACTATTTTTAATAAATTCACCTATTAGTTTTCTAAATGTGATACCATCACCTTGGTAGATATCATCAACTTGAATTTCACAAATAAAATAATTGTCCCCCAAAATAATATACTGCAAATAGGCACAAACTTTAGTTCTGTCTAATAAAACAATGGTACGCAAATCTTTATTAGTGGTAATGTTATGAAACCACTTTTTATAATCATCCTCTTTTTCATTAAAATCAACATTTGTTTTTTTAATATTATTAATAATGATTTTATACATTGCTTGTACGAGTTTTTGGCGTTTTTTTAAATTATCTAAATACAAACCTTTTAATGTTTTTTTTCTAACTTTTCTTATTATTCCATTTGCTATATCACAATACCACTCAACATTACAATTATAATCACCTGTTTCTAGATAAAAGCGACCCGGACAGTATCTACATACTCCCTTTTTATAACAATCCTTACACTTGGACTCTTTAGAAAAAGGCATCCTTTTAAAATTTTCAAAATAGATCAAACTCTCCGTAATTGTATTGTTATTAATATTTAATTCTTTATTAGGAACGCATAAACACATTCTTATGTTTCCTTTAGCATCGATATGAATACTATCCTTACCCCCGCTACATTGAAAAACTTTATTATTAGATAATAAAGGGATTCCCATTTCAAAAACTTTAGTCGCGAAATATTTTTTGATATCATGATATGAAAATAAAATATCAACTGCCCTATCGGCTTCAACACGAAAGTCATTACAACTATGATGACTATTGTTTATGACTGGGAAAACAACAAAATCCCACCTAAATAGTAATCCTTTACTCTTGGCGTACTTAACTAGTTTATCAAAATAACTATAGTTTTGTTTAGTTAATAATGATTTTAGGGTTGTTTTTATATCGCAGTTTTTTAATAAGTTTAAAGTTTTTTCTACTTTAGGAAAGGAGTCCTTAACATGAGTAAATTGGTGATAAGTTTTATTATTATAACCGTATATACTAATTTCTATAGTTTTTGGTTTATACTCGTCAAAAAATTCGAGCCATTCTTCGTTGAAAAGATAACCATTGGTATTTAAGCCTATTCTAAATCCTTTGTTCCAAGCATATAAATATATTTTTTTAAATTCTGGATGTAATAAAATTTCCCCTCCAGTAAAAAGTATAGAAAGGCAATCTAATTTTAATAGTTCATCTAATATTTTTTTTATTTTTTTATAAGGAAGATGATTTCTAGAATCTTTGGGTATATAACAAAAATCACATTTAAACGGGCAATAGTTAATAATCTCAATACTGCAATTATTTATTTTCCCCTCACTCTGTTCGTATAACAATCCAATTAAATCGGCTGAATTAATATCAATTTGTTTCATTACATTTCCCTTCTAAAATATTGGCAGCTATTAATTGTTCAATAAACTTTGTTAAGTCTCTTTTAACAGTTGTTCGATTGGTATTATACATGCTAATAATTTGAGAGACAACACTCTCTAAATCGTTATACTTTAATATCAATTCTAACATCACTTTAGATATATCTGAAAATTTATAGATAATATCATTTACCCCTGTTTTTTTAGGGAAAATAATTAAATTATTGTTTATAGTTCGCATCGCATAATCATCATTTAAATTATATTTCATACAATATCTCCTTATATATAAACAAAAAACTATAGTATTTACCAACCTGATAAATCTATAGTTTTATTTAATCAACAAGTATCTTGTTGATTAGCAATTTGCCAGCACCCACTTACGCTAGGCTTATTAGGTATAATTTTAAAGGCGCATATTTGGGGTTGTGTGTACACTTTTTTCATTATTTTCCTCCTTTTATATATGATTGGGTACATTTCATATAACTTTGTGTTCTTGTCAAATAACCCATAACAAAAATAGGCTTTTACGATTATTTAACATCAGATATACAAAAAGGATATTTCTACAATCTCTTTTTCCGTTGAATATTATAATTAATTTTTAATAGTTTCTTTATAGATATAAATCTAGTAAAGAAATAACATAGTTTGAATTTAAAACCGGGAATTATAATTAACTTATCTTTAAACATTTGATTGATAGCATACTTAGCGACAAATTGACCCATCATTGGTTTTTGGGAAAATTTTATTCTAGCCACATCATTAAAGCCGGTTGCCACTGGACCCGGACATAATACTGATATTTTAACCTGGGATTTATTTCTTCTTAACTCCTCATATATTGCTGTTGTCATTCTTAGAACATAAGCTTTTGTGGCGTAATAGCTAGCCATTAATGGTCCGGCTTGGAAAGCGGCTAGTGATGATACATTTAAAATATAACCTTTATTTCTTTTTTTCATATCTTTTAAAAATAACTTAGTTAAGATATGGGTTGCCTTGATATTAATATCTATCATATCTAGTTCCTTACGTAAATCAGTATAGGCAAACTCACCATAGACACCAAAGCCCGCACAATTTATTAATATATCAATTTTTTCATCAGTTACAGCTTGGTATAGTTGTAAACAAGCATCTTCATCCGCTAAATCAACTGTAATTATTTTCGCTTTTCTGGTTAGCTGTTCCTTTAGGTTGATTAATTTATCCTTCTGGCGGGCGACTAAAATTAAATCATGATTAAGCGTGTCTAAATATTTAGCCATTTCCATGCCTATACCACTAGAAGCCCCAGTTATTAATACTTTCATCTCATCACTTCCCGACTTAACTACTAAAATTATAGCACAGAAAAAGAAGCTTATTGTTAGTTATTCCTTAACTTTACTAATTTAGACTATTATTTGACATAAAAAAATAAAGATAATTATCTATCTTCATTTTTTATTTTATTAAACTAATTCTAGGATAACCATCAAAGCATCATCACCGCGACGCTCTTTTAGTTTTAATATTCTTGTATACCCACCGGAGCGCTTCTCATATCGTTTTACTAAATCATTAAAGACTTTCTTAACCGCTTCTTTATCGTTCATTAATAACGCTAGGGCATCGCGACGGGCTTCTACCGTGCCAATTTTACCATAGGTAATTACTTTATCCATGATTTTACGAGCTTCTTTGGCTCTAGCCTCTGTTGTTTCAATTTTTTCATGTTGAATTAGTTGCCTAACTAAATTAGCCAATATAATTCTTCTTTGTTCTGATGTTCTTGTTCCTAGTTTTCGATAACTCATCTTTCCGCCTCCTTTTAATCATCTTCACGAAGGGATAAGCCATATTCTTTTACTTTGTCTAGTACCTCTTTAAGGGATTTTTTACCTAAATTACGAATTTTCATCATTTCCGTTGGGGTTTTACCAATTAATTCTTCTAAATTATGAATACCAGCGCGCTTTAAACAATTATAAGCGCGTACTGAGAAATCCATATCTTCAATAGTTGTTTCTAATACTTTCTGCATTGGATCTTCTACTTTTTCAATCATTAAACCAGTCATATCAGCAATATCATCTAAGTTAGTAATCACTTCTAAGTGTTCAATTAAAATTCTTCCGGCTAAGGCTAAAGCTTCTTCTGGTTTAATCGCTCCATTAGTCCAGATATTTAAAATTAGTTTATCATAATTTTCGTCTTGACCAACCCGCGTACTTTCAACCTCATAACTAACTCTTTCAATCGGTGAATATGAAGCATCCATTGGAATTAAGCCAATCTTTTTTTCGCCAAGAACTTTTTTGTTTTCATCAGCTCTAACATATCCACGACCGACACCAACAACCATTTCCATATCCAGTTGCCCACCCTTGGCAATGGTCGCGATAACATGATCTGGATTAACAATTTCAATATCGGCATCCTTATCAATATCACCCGCGGTTACTTCCCCTTCTTTGTTAGTGTTTAAACGAATTAATTTTTCTTCTTTGGCATGATTAATAATCACCACACCTTTTAGATTTAGAATAATATTAGTAACATCCTCCACAACCCCTTCAATCGTTTGAAATTCATGAAGGACACCAGCAATATTAACGCCAATAATGGCACTCCCCGGTAATGATGATAACATTATGCGACGTAGTGCATTACCTAAAGTAGTACCAAACCCTCTTTCAAGTGGTTCTAATTCAAACTTACCATAAAAATTATTTTCTACATACTCCGTAATCTTATAAACTGGTTTTTCAAATTCTAACATTGAAACACACTCCTTTTCTTTTATTATTAAGAACGCGGTCTTTTTGGGGGACGACATCCGTTATGGGGAATAGGGGTTACATCATCAATTGCGGTAACTTCTAATCCCGCCGTTTGTAATGAACGAATAGCGGTTTCACGCCCAGGTCCTAATCCTTTAACTAAGACCTTAACCCTTTTCATCCCAAATTCAGTTGCCGCTTTACCAGCCGCCTCAGCTGCGACTCCAGCCGCATAAGGTGTACTTTTACGAGTACCCTTAAATCCTAATGCTCCTGGTGAAGCCCAACTAATAGTCTGACCATCATTATCAGTGATGGTAATAACGGTATTGTTAAAAGTAGAATGAATATGAGCAACACCTTCAACTACCTGTTTTTTTACTTTTCTTTTTCTTGGTTTATATGCCATCGTTAACCTCCTTTATTAAATTATTTTTTCTTATTAGCAAGAGTCTTTCCCCTACCTTTACGAGTTCTCGCATTACGATTGGTTCTTTGACCCCTTACTGGTAGACCTCGTTTGTGACGAAGACCTTGGTAACTATTAATTTCCATTTTATTTTTGATATTCATGGTAATATCGCGACGTAAATCACCTTCAACTACATATTTATTAAGTTCATTACTAATGCGCGATATTTCATCATTATCTAAATCCTTAACCTTCTTATTCGGATCAACTTTAACCGCGGTTAAGATTTTTTTTGATAAGCTTGGTCCAATACCAAAAATATATGTTAATGAAATTTCCACTCTTTTATTATCGGGAATATCGATTCCTTTTAAACGTGCCATTAATTACACCTCCTCTTATTAACCTTGTTTTTGTTTGTGTTTGGGATTTTTACAAATAACATATAATATTCCTTTGCGTTTAACAATCTTACATTTGTCACATATCTTTTTTACTGACGCTCTTACTTTCATTATATCCCTCCTCTTACTTCCGGTAAGTTATACGCCCACGTGTTAAATCATAAGGCGAAAGTTCTACTACTACTGTATCACCTAGTAAAACGCGAATATGGTTCATTCGAATTTTACCAGAAACGTGAGCGACAATAGTATGTTTGTTTTCTAATTCTACTTTAAAAGTTCCGCCCGGTAATAAATCAATTACCTTTCCTTCTACCTCAATGGTTTCTTCTTTCTTACCCATTTAATCATCCTTTCGTTAATATTTCATAACCTTCTTTAGTTACCAACACTGTATGTTCAAAGTGCGCTGCTAAACTTTTATCTTGAGTGGTTATCACCCATTTGCTAGTTAGATTAATTTGTTCACTACCAAGTGTTAACATTGGTTCAATTGCAAGGGTCATCCCCGCCTTTAACAGTGGTCCCATACCCTTGTGGCCATAATTAGGCACATCAGGAACCTCGTGTAAGTTCTTGCCAATCCCATGCCCCACTAAGCCTCTTACAATACTTAACTTATATTTATTGGCATAGGTTTCAATTTGATGGGAAATATCACCCAATCTAATTCCTTCCCTAATTATCTTAAGTCCTTCATATAAAGCCTTTTCGGTATGGTTAACTAAATAATTAGCCTCCTTAGTTCCCTTCCCAATAATATAGGTATAAGCACTATCGCCATGATATCCTTGATAACAAGCACCAATATCTATAGAAATAACATCATTCTCTTTTAATTTATAGTCGCTTGGTACCCCATGGACAATCTCCTCATTAATCGAAGTACAAATCGTTTTCGGATAACCACCCAACCCCTTAAAAGAGGGTTTAGCTTTTTGACTCAATATGTATTCTTCGGCTAATTTATTTAATTGATTAGTTGTCACCCCTGGTTTTAGATACTCTTTTAAATACTGATGAGTCTTATAAACTATTTGACCGGCGCGCTTCATGAGTTTTATTTCTTCTTGGGTTTTAATATTAATCATTTTAGCATGCCCAATCAATTATTTTTTCTATTTCTTGAAAAGTATCCGCGACTAGATCTTGACACTTAATGACATGAAGCTGTTTCTTTTCTTGGTAATAGTTAATTATAGGAGCCGTCATACCCATATAAACATCATAGCGTTTTTCAAAAGTAGTTTTATTATCATCACTTCTTTTCTGTAATTGGCTACCACATCTATCACAAATACCTTTGTTTTTTGGTTTTTGAGCGGGATAATTTTCGTTATAGATTGCTTCGCATTGTAAACAGACGATACGACCGCTCATTCTTTTAATGACTTCTTCTTTTTTAATATCTAAAAAGAAGACATAATTTAGTTTCTGATTTAGTTTAGCCAGTAACTTTTCAAAATCATGGGCTTGCGTCATAGTCCGCGGGTAACCTTCTAAAACATAGCCCCGTTCACAATCTGGTTGACTAAGACGGTTCGTGACTAATTGATAAACAAAATCATCATTAACCAGTGTTCCTTGTTTCATAATTTCCTTTATTTCATCATTCACAACATTACTAATTAACACACTCGTTGAAATATGGGGAATATTATATTTATTACTAATTAGCCTTGCTTGTGTTCCTTTTCCGGAAGCAGGAGGCCCAATTAACAAGATAGTTTTCATCGACGACGATACCCCCTTTTATAAGTTCTACTTACTAAAGTACTTTCTAATTGTTTATAAGTTTCTAATGCGACACCCACTACTATCAAAAGTCCAGTACCACCAATTGTAATACTTGTTGGTAAGTTAGTAAAAGAAGTAAAAATAATTGGTAATCCAGCAATAATCATGAGGAAAAACCCACCCACTAATGTTAATCGTGATAATACTTGTTTAATATAAGCACTGGTTTCCTTTCCGGGCCTAATTCCGGGAATGTAACCCCCTTGATTATGAAGATTCTTTGATAACTCATCAGGTTTTAATTGTAAGAAAGTATAAAAGTAAGTAAAAAATAAGATAAATAATAGATATAAAGAAAACCCAACCGTTGACTGATAACTTAAATACTTTTCAATAAATAAAATAACCTTAGCGTTTTTAGAGAGCTGACTAACGGTTGCTGGTAGAGCTATAATGGTTGAGGCAAAGATAACGGGAATAACCCCCGCCGAATTAATCCTAATCGGCATATAATTTTGTTCTTTCCCATACGCTCCTACAGTTCTATTTGAATATTGAATGGGAATTCTCCGGGCGGCTTCTTGGACAAAAATAACGCCAATAATAATAACAAAATAAATAATAACAAAAAGAGTAAATAAAATAATACCAATCAATAGTCCTTGATGACCACCAGGGTTTATTAGTTCTCTAAAAGCATCAATAAACATAGTTGGCAAGGTATTAATAATACCCGCCATAATTATTAATGAGATACCATTACCAAAGCCCTTTTGGGTAATCTGATCACCAAGCCACAGCAAGAAAGCCGTTCCCGCGGTTAAGATAGTAGCATAACGCATGTATTCTAGGGCTGTTTGTCCAGTGCCAATAAACGCAAAGGAAAAGATATAACCTTGAATAAACGCGATGAAAATACCAAAATATCTAGTTAATTGATTGATCTTGCGACGACCAGCCTCCCCTTGTTTTGACAACTCTGTCAGGTAGGGTACAATATCCATTTGTAATAACTGTATAATAATTGAGGCGGTAATATAAGGAATAACGCCCGTTGCGAAAATGGAAAATTGTTTTAAAGCACCGCCACCCATTGCATTAATAAGCTCTAAAAAACCTAGATTAGCGGTAATATCTTTAGTACCAGGTACTCTAATGTGAGTCCCTACGCTAAAAATAAAGAGCGCTAATAAAGTAAATAGAACTCTATCGCGAATGTCCTTATTATTTTTTTTCGTGATTTGTTTCAACATGGAAAACATTTTATATCACCTCTATTTTGCCACCTAAATCCTCTATCTTTTGTCTTGCCACCGTTGAAAAAGCATGCGCCTTAACGGTTAACTTTTTTTCTAATTTACCATAACCTAAGATTTTAACTCCGGCTAGTTGTTTTTTAAGCAACTTCTTTTCTTTCAGTAAAGTTGGTGTGACTACTGTTTCATCTGGGAAAACATTTAACTCTTCAACATTAATAATGCCATAGCTGATTTTAAAGCGGGCATTACTAAATCCTCTTTTCTTGGGAATCCTTCTAAATAATGGTGTTTGGCCGCCCTCAAACCAAGGTTTGACGCCACCACCACTTCTAGCCTTTTGTCCCTTATGACCACGACCACTAGTTTTACCAAGACCACTACCTACTCCCCGCCCGACTCTTTTTCGGGTTTTGGTAGCACCCGCATTCTTCTTTAATTGCTCTAATTTCATCTTCCTATCTCCTCGATTTTCTTTCCCCTTAATAGGGCAATGTCTTCTTTCGTTTTTAAAGATTGTAAGGCATCAAAAGTTGCACGGGCCATATTAATAGTCGTTCTTGAACCTAAGGCTTTTGATAAAACATCACGAATCCCAGCTAATTCTAGAATAACTCTTACTGGTCCGCCCGCTACAATTCCAGTACCAGCACTAGCGGGCTTAATTAAGACACTTGTCGCCCCGCTTTTACCGATTACTTCATGAGGAATGGTACGTTCATCAATAATAGGAACCGTTAGTAAGTTCTTATTGGCTTCTTGTTCAGCCTTTTTAATTGCTTCTGGGACTTCTCCCGCTTTACCGGTGCCAAGACCCACTTGCCCTTTTTTATTACCAACTATTACCACCGCTCCAAAACGAAGTTGACGACCGCCTTTGGTTACCTTAGTAACGCGATTAACGGAAACCACTTTTGATTCATATTCTTTTGGTTGCGGGGTTCTCTTTCTTTCTACCATAACCATCCTCCTTTAAAATTCTAATCCTTGCGCACGTGCTGCGTCAGCTAGGGCTTTGACCCGCCCATGATATAAGTAACCACCACGGTCAAAGACCACCTTTTTTATCTTTTTCTTTAGGGCCCTTTTGGCAATTAATTCGCCGACTTGTTTGCTCGCTTCAATATTACTACCACTCTTTAACTTTAACTCCTTATCAATTGAAGACGCACTAACTAATGTCTCTTGATTTTCATCATTAATTATTTGGGCAAAAATATTTTTATTTGATCGAAACACCACTAATCTAGGAACTAATGAAGTCCCATTAATCTTACCTCTAATTCTCTTATGACGTTGCTTACGCATGTCATTTCGTGTTTTTTTATTAATCATCGTCAAACGCTCCTTTACCTACTAACTTGCTTTCTTACCTTCCTTACGACGGACATACTCATCTTTATACCTAATGCCCTTACCCTTATATGGCTCTGGGCTTTTAACTTTTCTAATGTTCGCTGCCAATTCGCCCACTTTTTCTTTATCTATCCCCATCACGACAATCTCCGTATTACTAATTTGATTAATACTCAAACCATCAGGAATTGATATCTCCACTGGATGAGAATAACCAGCATTAATAACTAAATTATTACCCTTTAATTGGAATCGATAACCAACCCCAACAATTTCTAGTTCTCTTTTAAAACCACTGGTAACTCCCTCTAACATATTACTAATAATAGCGTTAACGGTCCCCTGTTTTTGTTTTAATGACTTAGTGTCATTAACTCTTTTGACTAATAACTTATCTTCCTCTTGTTCAATTGTTATTTTCTCGGGAACATTAAAGAAAAGTTCCCCTTTTGGGCCTTTAACGGCAATATTATCACTTTCAATATTAACAGTTACACCATCGGGAATAGTTAATATTCTTTTACCAATCCGACTCATTATGACACCTCCTTAAATATTATCATCCTACCAAATATAGGCTAATACCTCGCCACCAACTCTTTCCCTACGAGCTTCTTTATCGGTCAATAGTCCCTTTGAAGTGGATATAATAGCAACTCCTAAGCCATTCAAAACCCTTGGTATTTCATCAACATTAGCGTATACCCTTAAACCTGGTTTTGATATTCGTTTTAAACCTAAAATGACTCTTTCCTTCTTCGGTCCGTATTTTAAAGTTATTATAATAACCTTTTCCTTGGTTTTACTAGATACTTTATATTCCTTAATAAAGCCTTCTTGTTTTAATATCTTAGCAATACCTTCCTTCATTTTTGAATTAGGTATCTCAACTTGACGATAGCGCATTTGATTAGCATTTCTAATCCTTGTTAACATATCGGCAATTGGATCTGTAACTACCACCATAAATATCCTCCTTCCCCATTACCAACTTGACTTTTTAACCCCAGGTATTTGCCCCTTATGGGCTAACTCTCTAAAACATATTCGACATATTCCAAATTTTCTTAATACCGCGCGTGCTCTCCCGCATCTTTCGCAACGGGTATATTCACGCACACGATATTTTTGTTTTCGTTTGGCTTTGGTAATTAAACTTTTTTTGGCCATATTATGTCCCTCCTTAATTTCTTTTAAACGGCATTCCTAGGCCGCTTAACAAATCATAAGCTTCCTCATTAGATTTAGCCGTGGTCACAAAGATAACATCCATCCCTCTGACTTTCATAATATTATCATAATCAAGATCCGCAAAAATTAATTGTTCTTTGATTCCTAAGGCATAATTACCTCTTCCATCAAATGCCTTTGGAGATACACCACGAAAATCCCGTGACCGTGGCAACGCCATATGGATTAGTTTTTCTAAAAAGATATACATTTTATCTCCTCTGAGCGTTACTTTACAACCAATTTTATTACCAGCTCTTAATTTAAAACCCGCAATCGCTTTTTTGGCTTTGGTAATAATTGGTTTTAACCCGGTTATTAATCGCAATTCTTCAACGGCTGACTCTAAATACTTGCTGTTTTGAACAGCATCACCCACACCCATATTAATAACTATTTTTTCTAATTTAGGAACTTCCATTACTGAACAATAATTATATTTTTTCATTAAATTGGGTACTACTTCTTTTCTATATTTTTCTTTTAGGTGGTCCATATATAACCCTCCTTCATCTTAATTAAGTTTTTCCCGAGACTTAGTTGTGAGCCTTATCTTTTGACCTTTGTTATCTATCTCATAACTAATACGTGTTCTCTTTTTTGTTTTTGGATCTATTATCATCACATTACTAGCATTAATTGGGGCTTCCACTTCAATAATGCCGCCTTTTTCATCTTGAGCACTTGGTTTAGTATGTTTTTTTACCATATTCAAACCATCAAGTATCACTTGGTTTGTTTTTCTTAAAATTTTACTAATGCGTCCCTCTTTGCCTTTTTCTTTACCGGCAATAACTAAAACGCGATCACCAACTTTAAATTTCATGTTTTTCCTCCTTTTCAGGTTATAATACTTCCTTCGCCAATGATATTATTTTATTAAAACCTTTATCACGAAGTTCCCGCGCGACAGGGCCAAAAATTCTTGTCCCAAGTGGGGTCTTATCATCCTTAATAATTACACCAGCATTATCATCAAATTTAACATAAGAACCGTCTAAGCGCCTTAATCCAAATTTACTTCTAACGACAACCGCTTTTACTACTTTCCCTTTTTTAAGGGGACTATTAGGCATGGCCTTTTTGACTGTTCCCACAACAATATCACCAATATTACCTGTTTTAACAGTACTGCCGCCCAACACTCTAATGACTAACAATTCGCGAGCGCCAGAGTTATCAGCTACTTTCAAACGACTTTCCTGTTGAATCATAAATTATCCTCCTCATCTACGAGTACTTTTTATAAAATGACCGCTTTTTCTAATATTTCCACTAAACGATAACGCTTAGTTTTTGATAATGGTCGCACCTCGACAATCATAACCTTATCACCAATCTTAGCTTCATTCTTTTCATCATGCGCTACATATTTTTTAGACCTTCTAACTCTTTTTTTATAAAAGGGGTGTTCTTCATAGGTCTCAATTAATACAGTTATTGTTTTATCGCTTTTATCGCTTATTACTTTTCCAATATATTCTTTTCTTTTTAGAGACATAATACTAAACCTCCTCTTTTACTTTTAATTCGCGTTCACGAATAATAGTTTTCATACGGGCTACTTGTTTCCGCAACTCTTTTAACCGATTAGGTTTTTCTAAATTACCGGTTGCTTGTTGAAAACGTAAATTGAATATTTCTTGTTTAACTTCATTAATCTTCTTTTCTATTTCTTCGGTAGTTAAATCACGAATCTCCTTAGTCTTCATTTATATCACCGCCATTTTCTCTCATCACAAACTTACACTTTACCGGTAACTTATGGCTGGCTAATCTTAAGGCTTCTCTAGCGATATCTTCTGAGACACCACCAACCTCAAACATAATTTTACCTTCCTTAACGACGGCCACCCACTTTTCAACTGAGCCTTTTCCTTTACCCATACGGGTTTCCAGTGGTTTCTTTGTTAATGGTAGGTGCGGGAAAATATTAATCCACACTTTCCCACCGCGACGCATATAACGAGTCATCGCAATACGAGCCGCTTCTATCTGACGCGCTGATATCCAGGCGCCTTCTTTAGCCATTAAACCATAGTCACCAAATTGTAACTCTTTATTGCCTCTGGTTTTACCTTCATACTTTAAACGATGCATTTTACGATGTTTGGTCTTTTTTGGCATCAACATCTTTATTACCCTCCTTTACCCTTTTCTCAGGAAGGATTTCTCCTTTATATATCCACACTTTAACCCCTATTTTCCCAAAAGTTGTATCGGCTTCACTAGTGCCATAATCAATATCAGCTCTTAAGGTATGTAACGGAATGGTTCCTTCCGTATAACCTTCGCTACGCGCGATATCAATACCATTTAAACGCCCAGAAACAAGCGTTTTAATACCTTTGGCTCCGGCCTTCATGGTTCTCCTGATGGCTTGTTTTTGAACGACTCTAAAAGATGCTCGGTTTTGAATTTGGCGCGCAATATTATCCGCTACCAATTTGGCTACTAAATCGGGTTTTTTAATATCAACAATTGAAATTTGCACATTCTCTTTAATCTTAGACGTTAACGCTTTCTTTATTTTTTCTATTTCTTCGCCCCCACGACCAATAACCATCCCTGGTCGCGCGGTGTGAATAATAACTTCCGTTCTTTTAGAGTTACGCTCAATTTCAACCTTACTAATACCCGCCTCTTTAAAGTACTTTTTTAAATACTTTCTAATTTTTAGATCATTAATTAAATATTTCTTATAATCTTTGGACGGGGCATACCATTTTGATTGCCAATCTTTATTTATTCCTATTCTAAGTCCAGTTGGACTAACCTTTTGTCCCATGGTTTAACCTCCTTTACCTGTTATTTAGCCGCCACTACGATATTAATTTGACTAGTGCGATGGTCCTTGTGACCAACACTACCTCGCGCTCTTGCTTTAATACGCTTTAATGTTCTGCCTTCATTAATAAAAGCTTCTTTAACTATTAATTCTTCTCTCTTTAAACCAGCATTATTGGTCGCATTAGCAATGGCTGATTCTAAAACCTTTTGGATTAATGGCGCCGCTTTTTTATTAGTATTTTTTAAAATGGCTAGGGCCTCATCTACTTCCTTGCCACGAATAAGATCAATAACTAACCGTGCTTTAATTGGGGAAATTCTGACCCTCTTAGCAATTGCTCTTGTCTCCATATTAAGCCTCCTCTTTTAACCTCTAATTCTTCTTACCGAATGTCTTGCCTTGTGAATGACCACTAAATTTTCGGGTTGGTGAAAATTCCCCTAACTTATGGCCCACCATATCTTCAATAACATATACCGGAATAAACTCTTTGCCATTATGAACCGCAAAAGTATGACCAACAAAATCGGGAAAAATAGTTGAACGTCGTGACCACGTTTTAATAACTTCTTTTTTGCCACTTTTATTTAATTCCCTAACCTTTTTTAATAGTTTTTCACAAACATAAGGACCTTTTTTTAAACTTCTAGCCATTTTATCTATCCTCCTATTTCTTACGACGAATAATTAATTTATCGGATTTTTTTCTTTTTCGCGTTTTCAATCCTAACGCTAATTTACCCCATGGGGTAACAGGGCCCTTACGGCCAATCGGTGCCTTGCCTTCCCCACCACCATGTGGGTGATCAACTGGGTTCATAGCCGAACCGCGAACGGTTGGTCTAATACCTTTTAATCTTTTGCGCCCGGCCTTACCAATTATTACTAACTCATGGCCTTCATTACCAACTACTCCAATCGTTGCTCGACAAGTACCTAATATTTTTCTTGTTTCACCACTATCTAATTTTACTAACACATACTTACCTTCCACCCCAACGATTTGAGCTCCAGCCCCCGCTGAGCGTACTAATTGCCCACCACGGTTTGGTTTTAATTCAATATTATGAACCGTTGTTCCAACCGGGATATTAATAAGAGGCATACAATTCCCCACTTTAACATCCGTTTTCTCACCACTTATTATCTTCATCCCTACTTTTAAACCTTTGGGCGCTAGAATGTATCTTTTTTCACCATCTTCATAATTTATTAACGCAATATTAGCTGACCGATTTGGGTCATATTCAATACTACTTACCCGACCAACAATATCTAATTTATCTCTCTTAAAATCAATCAAGCGATAAAGACGTTTTACACCACCGCCTTGATGACGGACGGTTATTTTACCTTGATTACCACGACCACCCTTTTTCTTTACGGGTACTAACAAACTTTTCAAGGGACTTGATTCTGTTATTTCCGTAAATCTTAAAGCGCTCATTCCCCGCCTTGCATTAGTCGTTGGTTTATATTTTTTAACCGGCATTGATATCCCTCCCTAACTTAAATCAATAGTACTGCCTTCCGCCAAAGTAACCACCGCTTTTTTATAACGTTTGGTGGTACCACTATAACGGCCGACTCTTTTCTTTTTTGGTTTTGGATTAACTATATTAACCCCCGCCACTTTAACCTTAAATAAGGCTTCAACGGCTTGTTTTATCTGAGTCTTATTAGCTTTAAAGTCAACTTTAAAACCATATTTACCTTCTTGGGCTATTTTTGTATTCTTTTCCGTTACAATCGGCGCCTTAATAATATCATAATATTTATTTTCCATTATGAAAGCACCTCCTCTATTATTTTAATAGCCTTTTCGGTTACGACTAAATAATTAGCGTTAACAACATCTAATATATTAATTTCTTCCGCCGTAATGACTCTAATAGTATCAAGATTACCGGCGGCTAAAAATACTTTTTCATCTAACTCGTCAGTTACCAGTAAAACCTTGTTACTAACTTTTAAATTATTTAGAACCGTTAACATCTCTTTTGTTTTCGGTGCGGTTAATTTTAATTCATCTAGAACCACTATGTTATTATTTCTTACCTTATAACTCAAAGCGCTCTTTAACGCCAAGCGTCTTTCTTTGCGATTCATTTTTTTACTATAATCACGTGGTTTAGGCGCGAAAGCGACTCCGCCACCAACCCATATTGGGGAACGAATACTGCCATGACGAGCTCTTCCTGTTCCTTTTTGACGCCACGGTTTTCTACCCCCGCCTCTTACCTCCGCTCTGGTTTTAGCACTTTGGGTTCCTTGCCTTAATGATGCTTGGGCTAAAATAATCGCGTTATGTAAAACAGAATCATTCGGCTCTATTAACCAACAATCATCATTAAGCATAATATCTTTTATCTCTTCACCTTTTATGTTCAAAAGTTTAACTTTTGGCATCTAAACTCCTCCTCCCGCTAAGAACAATCAGTATGGACTAACTAAATTACTCCGGCTTTTCTTCAGTTGATACCGGTGCTTGTTCCTCTTCTTGCGGCTGTTCTTTATCTTCTGCTTTTGGTTGATCAACTGTAGCAGCTTCTACAACCTTATCTTTTGGTTGATCAACAGATTCTTTTTCTTCTTCCAGCTTAGTTTTAATGGTTTCCTCACTCGCGACTACATTTGGTTGTTCTGGGGTCTCTTCTTCCATATAAGAAACTAAGTCTCGTTCCTTTTTCTTATTAATATCACCTTTTTTAACCGCCGATTTAATAATAACTAACGACTTCTTTGGTCCAGGAACATTGCCTTTTACCAACAACAGATTATTATCTAAATCAACTTTAACTATTTCTAAATTTTGAATAGTAACGGTTTCTACTCCCATATGACCAGACATTTTCTTACCTGGCATTACTCTTTTTTCCCGGATTGATCCTAAAGAGCCTGGTTTCCTATGGTGATGAGAACCATGACCCATTGGGCCACGCGCATAACCATGACGCTTAATCACACCCTGAAAGCCTTTTCCTTTTGAGGTTCCTGTCACATCCACTACTTCCCCAGATTCAAAAATATCTACTTTTATCTCATCACCTAGTTGATAGTTACTAACATCAACACCCCTAATTTCTCTTAAGAAGCGCTTAGGTGTTGTCTTCGCCTTTTGAACATGACCCAGTTCTGGTTTATTACTTAACTTTTCCCTTTTAGTTGAAAACCCTAATTGCACCGCATCATATCCCTCATGGTCTTTAGTTTTAATTTGCGTCACAACATTAGGTTCAACTGCTATTACGGTGACTGGGATTAACACCCCGTCAGTAGTAAATACCTGAGTCATACCCATCTTCTTACCTAAGATTCCTTTCATTGTTTTTCCTCCTATATTACTTATAATTTAATTTCAATATCAACCCCGCTAGGTAGATCAAGATGAGTTAACGCATCAATGGTCTCCTTACTTGGTTCTTTAATATCAATTAGACGTTTATGCGTACGCATTTCAAACTGTTCGCGAGCATCCTTATATTTATGAACCGCTCTTAAAACAGTGTACTTTTGAATTTCGGTTGGTAAGGGTACTGGTCCACTAACTTTACCGCCTGAACGTTTAACTGTTTCAATAATTTTTGCGGTGGCTTTATCTAAAACCCTATGATCATAAGCCTTTAACCTGATACGCACCTTCTCTTTTAACATCTAAAGTCCTCCCTTCGCCTATATCTAGCATAGACTTGCTCCGCGCAAATTCCCAAATACTTAGCGGCAACCCTGCCGGGTGTATCAGCAACCTTGCACATCAAAGCAATCATATAAACGTAATTATACCAAATATATTATATTAAAAGCAAGTAAAAAAATGTATTTTATCAATATT
>JAQVDA010000046.1 GCA_028698535.1 Bacilli bacterium | reverse complement strand
ACTAACTTCAGCCATATCACTAGTCCAGTTAATATCACCTGTATTTAACATCACATGCTTCTTAGCCGCATCAACAATTAATTCCTTTTGTCTTTCATAAGATTCATCTTTGGCTTTGTTAATAATATTTAAAACATTAGGAATAGTAATTAATAAAACAATGCCTAATACAACAATTACTGCCAGTAATTCTATTAAGGTAAAACCTTTGTTTTGATACATTACTACCACTACCTTCCCTTTATATTACTTATAGCTTATCATAGGTTTGTTTCTTTTTCTATCTTTTTAATGGTTTTTGGTATAATATGTCAAATTATTATTGTTGTTTATCCAATAAAAAAGAGCGGATTTTATCCCCTCTAAAGTATAACTTTTTTACTTATTATTTATGATAAGTTTCATTATTAATTATTTTAAAGGCTCGATATAATTGTTCTAAAAAGATGACTCTGAATAATTGATGTGGAAAGGTTAAATCTGAAAAGGACAATTTAAGATTAGCTCTTTTGATAATAATGTTATGTAAGCCATGTGATGAGCCTATTACGAAGGTAACGTTATGGTTTAATAAGATACTATTAATTTTATCGGCTAGTCCGATACTATCAAACTTATCTCCGCTTCTATCTAAAACGACAAGATAGTCTCTATCTTTAATTTTAGATAATATTCTGTCTTTTTCTCGTCCTAAAACGCGGTCTTGGTTATCTCCTTTTTCGTCAGCAATTTCCATTGCTTGAATTTTGGTATAACGCGATAGCCTCTTTAAATACTCATCAACGGCTTCTTTATAGGAGGTTTCTTTAATCTTACCAACCCATATTATTTTTATCATATCTCACCTATACCTCAATTAATTCGGTTGCTTCGTGTTGTTTTGATAAAACGATCTTATCAACGTTTTTGTTCTTCTTATTCAACACATCCTTTAGAGTTTTTAACGCTAGTTCTTCACAATTATTTTGCTCACTTAAGTGCGCTAGTATAATGGATTTTGTCTTTTCCCCTATTAACTCTGCCAAATAACGAGAAGCTTCTTTATTGGAAAGATGGCCAATATCGCTTAATATTCTCTGTTTAATATGATATGGATAGGGACCTTTTAGTAACATTTCCACATCATGATTACTTTCTAAAACATAGAGGTGTTTGTTTTTTAAGGCGGATATTTTTCTATGATTTATATATCCCGTATCAGTAATATATACTAATTCTTTCTCGCCGCCTTTAATAATAAAACCGACTGATTCTGTAACATCGTGGGAAGTAGGTATGGTGTTAATAAATAAGTCTTTTAACTTTATACCTTCTTCTTTTAAACAGTAATAATTAGAGGTGATTTTTTTTACCTCTTGCATGCCTTCAGTAATATATAAAGCCGGGGATACTAACTTATATAGCGTTGATAAGCCTTTTATATGATCAATATGGGTATGGCTTATTAGTATCCCATCGATATCTTTATAATTAATTCCTATTTTATTTAATTTTTTTTTAACATAACTAACTGGCAAACCAAAATCAATTAGTATTTTGGTGTTTTTATATTCAATATAGGTACAATTTCCTTTTGAGCCACTACCTAAAACTGCTATTTTCATAATATCACCTATATAACGTTAGTGGTGGAACTGAATATCCTCCGCGATAAGGGAAGCCGATATAAACACCATAGTGAAGGTGAGTACCAACTCTTCTATTTGTTAATGGGTGATAACCAGTATTACCCATCGTTCCTATTATTTGCCCCCTTTCAACCACTTGACCCTTTCTAACATACATCTTTGCTAAGTGTCCATACCAAGTATAATAACCATTATTATGATTAATAATGATATAGTTGCCGCTGCGATAACCATAACTAGCTGTTTCAACGACACCGTTATTAGCCGCATAAATTGGTGAGTTATAACCAGAACCAGCAATATCAATAGCTTCATGAATGGTCCCCCATCTTGGTCCATACGGGCTAGTAATAATGTAAGGGGTCGCGGTTGGCCAAGCCCATAAACCACTATGTCCTACCGTTATTATAGCCTTACCTCCTTGAACATAAATTCTATTTATAGCGGGTCTTACCTCTTCAAAACTAACGACCACTACATCCTCTATTTTCCCATTAATTGTTTTAATTTTTTGAGTAACTAACTCTTCGCCATCCACCCCCGCTTGAGTCTCATAACCATTCCCGACCAACAAATTATGATCGTATTTAATCTCCGTTTTATATTTTTTAACTTGTCTTTCCACGACGTGTTCCTCAACGACAACACTAAATTTCGGATTAATTAAGCCAATATTTACTTGTTGGGTCGGGTATAAAAGGTTATTAATATCCGTAAATTCCGGGTTGGCAACCATAAACTCATCAATACTAAGCATGTTATTAAAGGCTACCTTTTCAATGTTATCACCTGGTTGAACAATATAGGTTTCTTGTTCCTCTAGGGTACCAAACAATAAATATTTTGATAATAAATCCACATCTGTAAAAATTAATTCATTGGTAGAAATTAAAACTCTCTTAATAGTTATCTCTTCGTCAATATAGATGTCCTCTATTTTACGACCAACATCGGTAATTTTCTTATCAACATTAGCTAAAAATCTTTCATATTCCTCGGGGTCAACAAAACCCTTAATAGTTTTGTCGGCGGCCTTTAAAAAAACGTCTTGATCAATAACGTTTACCTTGGTTTCATTTAGGCCTTTAATAGTAATAGCATAGCCCTCAACGGTAAAGGGCTTTGAATGTTTTATTTTATTATAGATAGTACTAGCTGGTAAATAGTTTTTATGGTAGGTTAGTTCTTTTTCTATTTCTAAGCCAATAGGGGCGTATATTTTATCAACATTATATTGCTCTTTTAATTTCGTTTGTTGTTGGTTAATATAAGTTTCTAGGGCTTCTTTTTTTCTAATAAAGCCTAGAGATTGGCCATCCAAATAAACACGGTAACCAATGTTAGGTGTTTCACCACTCACTTTATAAAAACCTAGTAAAAATATAACGGTCGTTATAATAACCGCTATAATTAACCATGTAAAATCTTTAGAATAATTATTCATTATTTCACCTGTTTTCACTTTCTGGTTGTTTATTATAATTTAAAAACGTACTGGTATCCCTTTTAAATAATAATTCAACGGTTCCGGTTGGCCCATTACGATGTTTCCCTATAATTAACTCACTAATACTAGTGTTATTATCCAAACGAGATTCTTTTTTATAATAATCCTCACGATATAGAAAAGCAACTATATCAGCATCCTGTTCAATCGAGCCAGATTCCCTTAAATCCATCATTAAAGGTTTTTTATCCTCGCGCGCTTCAACAGCGCGTGATAATTGGGCTAGGGCAATGACCGGAACATCTAATTCCATTGCCATGGTTTTTAAAGCCCGCGATATTTCCGATACTTCTTGTTGGCGGTTGCCAGCATATCTAGTTGTTCCTTGAATTAACTGTAAGTAGTCAATAATAATTAGACCTAATCCTTCTTCTGAACTAGCTAGGCGACGACATTTGGCTCTAATTTCGCCAACATTAATACCGGCCGTATCGTCAATATATATTTTCGCATCAGCTAACTGGCTTATCGCTTCATTTACCTTCTTCCAATCGTTATGATATAATTTCCCGGTTCTTAATTTGTTTCCCTCAATTTGTCCTAACGAACTGATCATACGCATCGCTAGTTGTTCCGCGCCCATTTCTAAGGTAAATAAAGCCACCGTTTTATCACTATTGGCGGCAACAAAGGTCGCTATATTTAAAGCTAACGCCGTTTTACCCATCGCGGGACGAGATGCGACAATGATTAATTCGTTTTCATGCAATCCCGTTGTTAGTCGGTCAAAATCAACAAAACCAGTAGCCAGTCCAGTAATTTCCGTCTGTTTTTGGGAAAGTTTTTCCAAATCTGATTGAGTTTTAAATAGGACTTCTTGTATCTTTTTAAATTCCGTTGTTTTTCTAGTTTTGACGACACTAAAAATTTTCTTTTCAGCTTCGTCTAATATTTCATTAGTTGAGCCCTCTTTATTGTAACTAATATTGGCAATCTCTGTGGCCACTTCTATTAATTTCCTTATAATAGCTTTTTCCTCTACTATTTTAATATAGTAATCAATATTAGCGGCGGTCGGAACAACGTTAATTATTTCACTTAGATACTCAACGCCACCGATGTGTTTTAACACTTTCTTATTATCTAGTTCCGCTGTAACTGTGGTTATATCAATGGGCGTATTTTTATCCGCCAAAGATTTTATACCATTAAATATCTTCCCGTGCGCATCAACATAAAACATTTCTTCTACTAATGTTTCAACGGCTCGTTGTAACGCATATTTTGATAAAAACATGGCGCCTAAAACTGATTGTTCGGCTTCTATATTATGAGGCAATGTTTTCCCGGTCATTATATCACTCCATTTTCCAACCAATGCTTTTTCTGTGACATTTAGTAGTTACTATTATAACAAAAAATATGCGCTTGCGTAATCATAATCACATACTTTTCTACTATCATTCTATTGGGCTTTCTTAATTGTTACTTTAACTTGGGCTTTTACTTGTTGTGGCAGTTGTATTAAAATCTTATGTTGCCCTAATAGAACAAGGGGGTCTTTTAAAAGAATGTTTTTCTTATTAACATCGTAGCCTTTGGTGGTTAACTCATCAGCAATTTGACCGCTGGTTATACTGCCAAACATTTTATCTTTGAGGCCTGTTTTAACCAGAAATATCAATTCCTGTTCCTCCATTTTCTTTTTTAACACCAAGGCTTCGTGGAGTTGCCTTTTGACTTCTGTTTCTTGTTTAGCAACCTCCTGTTCCAATTTTTGTTTACTACCGCTTGTTAATAAAACCGCGTAGCCTTTTTTAATTAGAAAATTTTTCCCAAAACCATCCTTAACTTCTTTAATCTCCCCTTTTTTTCCTTGCCCTTTTAAATCCTTAATAAAGATTACTTTCATTTTACCTCCTTAGAGTTAACCCTCTTTTACCTGGCAAAAGGTAATAGGGCCATAAAACGCGCTCTTTTGATTTGTTCGGTTATATAACGTTGATGTTTTGAACAAGTGCCAGTCATTCTTCTTGGTAAAATCTTGCCTTTTTCATTAATATATTTTTTCAATAAATCAATATCCTTATAATTTAAAGTTTTCCCAGCGCATAACTGACATATCTTCTTTCGCTTACGGTATCCTTCTCGCATTGTTTCCCTCCTTTTTAAAATGGTAATTCGTCGTCACTTATTTCAATATCAGAACCAAAATCGGCGAAAGGGTCATTTTCAACATTAGTTGTTTCTGGTTCTTCTTCTTTAAAATCATAATCATTATTAGCTTTGTTTCTTGCCTGAGCTTGTTGCTTACTTTCTAAAAATTGCACATTATCGGCGATTACTTCAGTAACATATCTTTTGGTACCGTCTTGGGCGTCATAACTTCGAGTCTGAATGCGCCCTTCAACCGCCACTAAACTGCCTTGTGATAAATAATTGCTAACATTCTCGGCTTGCTTTCTCCATACTACAATATTAATATAATCAACATCTCGTTCACCACTTTGGTTAGTAAATGGTCTATTAATCGCAATTGAAAAAGAGGCTACAGGTATGTTGTTCCCCGTATGTCTAAGCTCTGGATCTCTTGTTAATCTTCCTATTAAAATAGCCTTATTCATTGTTTTCTCCTATTCTTCTATTCTTATAATCATATGACGGATAATATCATTATCAATACTAACTAAACGTTCAAACTCTTCTATAGCTTTAGAATCATCAGTTTCAATTTGCATTAAATAATAAAAACCTGACTTGTGCTTTTTTATTTCGTACGCTAATTCTCGTTGGTCTAAGCCTTCTTCTTTTTTGATTGTGGCTTTCTTTTGAACTAATAAAGTAGAGTATTTTTTTACTACTTCCTTAATTGCGTCCGCTTCTAAATCAGGTCTCACAATAAACATTATTTCATAAGTTCTCATTTTTACACCTCCTTTTGGTCTAATGGCTTCTTCTTTAATAAGAAGCAAGGAGTAATATACTTACTCGTTTTTTCATTATAACAAATCTAGATATTTCTGTAAATGGTTTTTAGTAAGAGGG
>JAQVDA010000045.1 GCA_028698535.1 Bacilli bacterium | reverse complement strand
CCGGTCAAATAAGCGTTTATGAAGCTAGTGGTAGTCATCAAGTCTATGTTGAGGAAATGTTAGAAGATGGTCTTGGTAATTTATTTATTGCGTATGAACAATTAAAGAAAAAGTTACAAGCTGAGGGCTTATTTGATCATATTCATAAAAAGAAAATCCCGAAAATTCCTAGTCGGGTAGGGATTATTACCGCCCCCACCGGGGCGGCTATTAAAGATATTGTTTCTACTATTAAGCGTCGTTATCCGCTTTGTGAGACCATTTTATTCCCGTCATTAGTGCAAGGTAGTGAGGCTAAGGATGATTTAGTTTGGCAATTAAAAAGAGCCGAAGATTATCGCTTGGATGTGTTAATTATTGGTCGTGGCGGTGGTTCAATTGAAGATTTATGGGCCTTTAATGAAGAAAGTGTAGCCCGCGCCATCTTTGCTTGTCCTATCCCCATTGTTAGTGCGGTAGGTCATGAAATAGATTTTACTATCAGTGATCTAGTAGCTGATTTAAGAGCTCCAACCCCAACTGGGGCCGCCGAAATAGTCGTTCCCAATATCACCGATATCTTAAACTATATTAGTCAAGTTAAGATTAGAATTAGTGAGGCGATTAAAAATAAGATTGAACAAGAACAGTTAAAATTAACGCAGTTAAAGACGGCTTATGTTTTAAAAAAACCACTAGCCATCTATGAAATTAAAGGTCAGAAGTTAGATAATTTAGTGGAGCGTTTAGTAAGTATTATGACAAACAAAATAACCTATGCTAAAAGTAATTGTTTTAATCTTATTAAGCAACTAGAGATACTAAACCCTTTAAAAGTAATCCAAAGAGGTTACGCCGTGGTTAAAAAACAAGCCGTTACCATTTCCATGGTTAATAAATTAAAAATTGATGACTTGATTGATGTTTATTTAAAAGATGGTTTAGTTAAAGCGACGATTAAAGAAATTAAGGAGGAATAAGATGGTTAAGAAGGAAATAAGTTTTGAAGAAAAACTAAAACAATTAGAAAAGATTGTACGTGAATTAGAAAGTGGCGACGTCAATTTAGATGATGCGATTGATAAGTTTAATGAAGCTATGAAATTAGCTAAAGAATGTAGTGATAAATTAACTAATGTTGAACAACAAGTTAATAAAATTTTAACCAGTGATGATAAGTTAGTTGATTTTGATTTAGAAACTTAAAGTTTAAAAAAATAAAAAAATGGCAAATAAAATGGCATTTTTTATTGCTTATAAAAAACCTTTAAAATTTAATAATAATAATGTAGTCTGTATTTTGAAAAGGAGATGACAAGAATGTTTTTAAAAAAATTTAAAAACATTGCTTATGCTTTTCTCCTAGTCCTTTATATTATTCCATCCTTTGTCTTTGCTTATTCCGCTTATGTTATTCCTGGTGGGGAAAATATTGGTATTCAAATTAATTCTAAAGGTATTATTATCGTCGGACTTTATAAGGTTAATGGTGAGTATCCGGGAAAAGATGCTGGGTTACGAATTGGTGATAAAATTATCGCCATTAATAATGCTGATGTTTATACTATTTCTGATATGGTATCGGAAATTAACAAAAGTAAACAATATACTAATTTAATTATTAGATATCAACGGAACAATGTTTTCTCAGAAACCATTTTAACCCTAGCTAAACATAATGATAATGTTTACAAAACTGGCTTATACGTAAAAGACAGTGTCAATGGGATTGGTACTTTAACCTATATTGACCCTAATACTAAAACTTTTGGTGCGTTAGGACATGAAATTATAGAAAAAACAACTGGCCAAAAGATTGAAGTAAAAGATGGGAAAATTTTTAAATCTGATGTCGTTGGGATTGAAAAAAGTATTCGTGGTAGTCCTGGCGAAAAAAATGCCCGCTTTTATGCCGATAAGATTTTAGGTTCAATTTATAATAATACCGTCTCTGGGGTTTTTGGCGCTTATACCGGAGCGTTACCTAATCGGCCAAGCTTAAAAGTAGCCCAACCGAGTGAAGTAACCTTGGGACCCGCAACGATTTATACTGTTTTAACCGAACAAAAGGTGGAAGCATTTGATATTAATATTATTAAACTAAATAACAATGACCATCAAAAATTTAAAAACATTTTATTTGAAATTATTGATGATAAGTTATTAGATGTCACTGGGGGAGTAGTGCAAGGCATGAGTGGTAGCCCCATTATTCAAAATAATCAGATAATAGGGGCCGTGACCCACGTTATTATTGATGATTCCAAGAAAGGTTATGGAATTTATCTCAAATGGATGCTGGAGGAAGCAAAAAATTAGAAAAAGACTCATATGAGTCTTTTTCCATTAAAATAAAAGTAAAATACTGGATAATATCGATAATAACAAACCAAAGATTAAAATATATGCGACTACTTTAGTTACTTTTTTATTCATTGTCAATCACCTCATAACAAAATTATAATATTATTTGCCTCTTTTGCCAAGCATAAAATACCTTGTTATTAATATTATTAGTTAAAGGGTGATAAGATGATTACCATATACCAAGAGTTTAAAAAAGAGTTATCCCGGCGTAAACGTGGCTATGCTTTTATTTTTGGTTTAATTCTCGCTGGTTGTTTTTGTGGTTCTTTATTTATGAGTATTTTGGACAACCATGACAAACTATTGGTAATTAATAAAGTTAAGGCTTATTTTGATAGTATTAAAGATAATAACTTAAATTATTTATGGGCTTTAAAAAATAACTTTTTAGCTAATTTTTCCTATATTATTTTATTATGGTTACTAGGGTTATCAATTATTGGGTTACCTCTAATTCTCTTTTTTCTCTTTTTTAAAGGTTTTATTATTGGCTTTGGTATTACTAGCATCATCTATCAATATAAAATATATGGACTCTTCATTGCTTTACTTTATATCTTCCCACATTATATTATTACTGTAATTATAACGATGATTTTAGGTTATTATGCGGTTACTTTTTCTATCAATCTACTATTAGCTCTACTTAAATCAAAAACCATTAATTTTGCTGAGATAATGAACCGTTACCTTAAAATTCTAAGTATGACGCTTATTCTAACTAGTATCGTTATTTTATATACTGTTTTTGTCATCCCGAATATTATTAGATTTTTTTTACCTTAATTTGTTAACATGGTATAATAATAATAGGTGATATTATGAAAACAGTAGTAGTCGGAATGAGTGGCGGGGTTGATTCATCGGTAGCCGCTTTATTATTAAAACAACAGGGGTATCAAGTCATCGGTTTATTTATGCGTAACTGGGATAGCACCATAAATAATGATGTTTTAGGAAACCCCCATCTGCATGATTTTATTTGTCCACAGGAGCAAGACTATAATGATGCCGCCTCTGTGTGTGCTAAACTGAAGATTAAATTACAGCGGGTGGATTTTGTCAAAGAATATTGGGATTATGTCTTTACTTATTTTTTAACTGAATTAAAAAAAGGGCGAACTCCTAACCCTGATATTATGTGTAATAAATATATTAAGTTTGATTTGTTTATTAAAGAAGCTAAAAGACTAGGGGCTGATTTTGTAGCCACTGGACACTATGCCCGTTTAGTTGACGGTAAGTTATATCGTGCCCTTGACAAGAACAAAGATCAAACTTATTTTCTATCACAACTTTCCAAAAAACAATTACAAGATGTTTTGTTTCCTATTGGGGATTTAACCAAACAGGAAGTTAGAAGGTTTGCCGCTGAAAATAATTTAATCACCGCCACCAAAAAGGGATCAACTGGTATTTGTTTTATTGGCGAACGTAAATTTACTAATTTTTTGCGTAACTATTTACCCATTAAACCAGGTCCTATTGTTAATTTAACAACCAAGGAAACAATTGGTAAGCACCAAGGATTAATGAATTATACGATTGGACAACGTCGGGGCTTAAATGTTGGTGGTCAACAAGAAAAACTATTTGTAGTTGGTAAAGACTTAAAACAAAATATTTTATATGTGGCTCTTGGGGATAAGAATGAATTTTTATATAGTGATGCGGCCATTATTGAAAACGTTAATTGGTTAGGAAGTCATAAGCCAAAGCAGTGTCTGGCACAATTTCGTTATCGTCAATCACCACAAGCGGTTACTTTAGAATATTTAACTAATGATACTATTAAGGTTTTATATCCGCAAAAAATAAAAGCCGTTACACCAGGACAAGCTTGTGTTTTTTATGCTGAGGATGAATGTTTAGGTGGCGGTATTATTAAAGAAGCCCTATTTAATAATCAGCGTCGTCACTTTCTATAAGCGTTGTCATCTTGTTTACAACTTGACAATGATGTTGAAAGTGATAAAATATAATTAGGAGGTTTTAGTTATGATGCAGAAGGTAGATCGTATATTACAAGAGTTACAAATATCAAAAGTTAGTCTAGCCAAATATTTAGGTGTTTCACGACAAATGGTATACAATTACTTAGAAATGGGGGATATTGATCTTTGGCCTAAGGAGAAGAAGTTAAAGTTTTTTGATTTACTTAATATCAAATCATCATCGGAATTAGACAAAATAACGATTAATACGGATTATATTATAGAAGTTGAAGCTAAATTAAATCAAATTATTAACGCGGATACTAATGAAGGCCTAAGTGATTTTAAGGGTTTTAATAAAAAGGAACAAGAAATATTTACCGATATTATGCAGTTATTAAAGGAAAAATTAACTGATGAACGCGATAAAAATACTATTAATACCATACGTTATTTATATCATTTCTTACAGTCTATGGAAACAGTTAAAGAATTGGAATATATTCTTGCGTATATATCAAAAGCAACAGGGTTTACATCACCAATGGAGTTTGTTTATGATAACGAACAACAATTTATTTTTGAAAGCATTATGTACTCAGCGATGACTTTGTATTATAATGGTGGAGCTTCAAAAACGAAAGTAGCGGAAACTCATAAACGGTTTATTCAAGAAATAGAGCAGAAAAAGGAAGAAAAATTAAGTCGTACTCAAGAGTTAAATTCAGCCAAAGTCCAAGCGTTAAAAGAATTAGGTTATATTGAAATAAACGAAGCTAACGCTAAAGAAGTATTAGAAAAAATTGCGGAGATTCAATCACGTCGAGTAGGGTAAGCAGTTACTCACTTGTGATTATTTTTTTAAAAAATAAAAACGCAAATTCTAATAATTTAAGGTCATAACCAAGTTCTCCTAATATAATAAGATAAATTTTATTATATTGGGGGTTTGATTCAATTGTATGATAAGATTGCGTATTTAACTTTTGATGATGGCCCGACGGTATATACTAATGAAATTATTAATATTTTAAATCAATATCAGGTTAAAGGGACTTTCTTTATTATTGGCATAAATGCCAAACGCTTTCCGGATGTAATTCAGCGGCTGAAAAAAGAGGGCCACCAAATAGGCAACCATTCATATACCCATGATTATAATCTTATCTATCTAAACGCGACCAATTTTATTAATGAGTTAGAATTAACTGATAAAATAATTTATAATTTAACTGGTCAGCATCACAACCTTTTTCGTTTTCCGGGGGGCAGTTCTACTTTGATGGCTACGCCGGAACAAATAACTGGATATATTAAAATTCTTCAACAACGGGGCTTTGAATACTTTGATTGGAATGTTGATAGTGGCGATATCTTAGCTGATAATGCAGATCAAATAGTAAATAACATTGAAGACCAAATAAAGGATAAAACCATCGCTTTAATCTTATTACATAGTACTAGGCTCATTACTGTTGAAGCGTTACCAAGAATAATTATATTATTAAAAACTTATGGATTTCAAATGCAACCATTAACTAAAGGATCGTATCATGCTCACCATCGTCTATCTAATTAAATTAATAAAAACAAGGGAGGCTAATAATGGAGGTTTTAAGAGTAGAACAACTATATAAAACATATGGCAAAGGGGAAACCTTAGTAAAAGCTCTAGACGGTATTTCTTTTACGATAAAAAAAGGAGAATTTGTTTCAATAGTAGGGGCAAGCGGTACCGGCAAGTCCACTTTATTACATATCATTGGGGGTGTGGATAAACCAGCAGTCATTTACCTACCTTATTAGTATCTAATAAAAGTTATGATGATATTTATAGTAAAATAAAAACCAAAGAAGTTGTCACCGAACAATATAATATCGTTATAAATACTAA
>JAQVDA010000044.1 GCA_028698535.1 Bacilli bacterium | reverse complement strand
ATCAACTTCTTCAAACCGTGGGTCATCCATGGTAAAGATAACATAATCCGATAAACTAGTGACCACTTGACCGGTAATAGGGCGTTTACCTTTATCTCTTCCCCCCGCTGAACCAGTAACCGTAATGATTCTACCTTTGGCAATAAGACGTAAATAATCAAGTAAATTCTTTAAAGCATTAGGAGTGTGAGCATAATCTAATACGATTTTAAAGGGTTGGTTATAATTGATAAACTCTAACCGAGCCTTAATTGGCATTAGCGTTTTAATGTTTTTAACTACCACTTTAATATCCAAACCACTAACCGCACACGCTGTAATTACGGCCATTAAATTATAAACATTAAACAAACCAGATAACGGGCTTTCAATATCATAATCTTGATTAAATAATTTTAAATGAAAGGATAGATAGTTTTCTTTAATCACTATATCAGTCGCTAAAACATCGGCCTTATTCTTTATCCCATAGGTAATTACTTTCCCAGTAGCCATCTTTTTAATCTCCGGGGCGTATAAATCATCGTTATTAATAATCGCGTAACCGGTTTGTTTTAATTGCTTAAACAACTCCCCTTTGGCCCGAACATAATTAGTCATAGTTTTATGAGTATTCAAATGTTCCATAGTTAAATTAGTGAAGATTGCTACATCATATTTTAACTGATTTAAACGTTTTGATTGTAAGCGCTCTGATGATACTTCCATCGCCACATAACGACAACCCGCCTCATCAAAAATACTTAAATAATAAAATAAATCCTTAGGAAAAGGAGTGGTAAAATCCATTTTCTTTTCATAATTATGACATTTCACCCCATTAGTACCCAAATAACCACAACTATCCACCTTATTAATTAACTGATACAACATTGACGCCACACTAGTTTTCCCATCAGTACCAGTAACCCCAATAAGTTTAAGCTTTTCATCGACTTTATCATAAAATCTAGATAAAGCCTGAACCATCCCCTTATTAACATCTCTTACTTTTAAAACAGGTACACTAGTGATAAGATTCTTAGATGCCATAATGGCTACAGCCCCATTTTGAATGGCTTCTTGGACATGATTATGACCATCATGCGTAGATCCTTTTAAACAACAAAATAATGAATTAGGGGCTTTAATTCTTGAATCTTCCTCAATGGATTCAATAACAATATCTAAATTGCAATCCCAAAAGTCCTTTAGTCTTTTAATATTATCGCCTCCTATTAAATAATATTAAAAAAAGAAAACCATATGAAATTTTTAACTAAATAATAAAAGGAATATTTAACTTTATATTTTCCTAATAATGGCTCTTCTTACTAGTAATAAGTACAACATTCCTTTTTATCATCATCATTAAATTATCTTGATATCATTAGTCGGTATTTTAAAACAAAGAATAACTTATCTTTTATCACGACGAGCATTCCTTTTTCGGCTGTTTTTAATCGCGGCCCTTTTCTTCTTTCTTCTCCTTACTCCTGGTTTATCATAATGAGTTCTTTCCTTAATTATTGAGAGGGTACCACTGCGTTGTAAGTTCTTACGATATCTTTCTAAAGCTGGCTCTAATTTACTACCTTCCTTGACTGGCACATGAGTCATATACTATCCCCTCCCTTCTGTTTTTCTAACCAAGATTATAACACTTTAAATGACAATATTCAACTTTTTTAACTAGTTCCCTTTATTATTAATTAATGACTAATTAGTTCTTCATCTTTATACTAAAATATGTCAATTAACATCTAAAAATGATTATTATCCATGCCAAAAAGAGACCCTACCGGTCTCTTTGCCTAAAAACTTATTATATAATACTTAAATATCAAAGCGGACATAAATTATTAGTATAGATACGTCTCAAGGCGGTACCTAAACTACGCGAGATATCAAGAATAATCTTAATGCCACCAGTAAAAGCGTTAATTAAAGTACCAGTAATATTAAGTCCGCCAACAATTCTTTCTAATTCATCGTTGGTTAAATTAATCATTTTACCCTCCTTTCTATTTATGACATTTTAACGGTCTAACAAAGCCATCAATCACACCAATGATAAAAATAATACCACTAATAATTCCCATCGCCCCCCAAAGGCTAAGGCCACCACTAATATTCATTAACTCATTATTACTAAGCTGATACATATTAATCCTCCTTTCCTAACATCAAATTAACTAACATCGTTATTAACTTTACCGTTTGATACTTTATTTTTAAGTCTACAACATTATTTAAAATTAACTTGTCTTTTGGCAAATCACTATAGAGCCAAACTTCTTTGTAATTATATAAATACATATTATCAACATATAAGTTGTCACTAATAATTTCAACCTGATATTGATAAGGATGGTTATTAATAAAAAGTAAGTTATTATTTGTTACCTTATTAAGATCATCAAGGCCAACCGCTAATTTAATATAATAGTTATCATCATCTCTAACAATAACGCCTTTAGAATCATAGTATAAATCATAACTCCCCTGCCACAACACGATTCCCACCATCATAACTAACATTATTAATAGAAAGGTATAAATTACTAAATATTTTGTTAATCGTAGTAAGTAAATATTATTAGTCACCTCTTTAAGGTTTAATTTATGAACCCAGAACAATATAATCACCCATCTTATTTTTAATTTCGCGTTTAATAATTGTTCCCTGTTTTAAATACAGAATTTGATCAAATAAATCTTTATTATCAAGGCGATGTGACACTAATAATAATGTCGATTGGCTTAACATTTTAAAGATATTTATTAATAATTTTCGTTCCCACTCAACATTTAACTCATTAAAACTCTCATCTAGTAAATAAACGCTGGCTTTTGAGAGAAAGGTTCTAGCCAATATAATTCGCTGCTTCTCACCCCCAGAAATATTAAAACCATTTTCTTCGATTAACATCTCATAAGTTAAAGGATTATCCTTATAGATTTCATCAATATATAAGGCTTTAGCCATTTTAATAAACTGATTATATTGACAATCTCTATTTAAGACAATGTTATTATAAATGGAATCGGTAAATAAGGTGGCTGTTTGAGGGACATAACAAAGATTATCTCTTAAATAGTCTAATTTATAATTGTTAATATCAATATCATCAAGATATATACTATTATTATTAACGTCATAGTAACGCATTAATAATTTTAATAACGTACTTTTACCTTGGCCACTCGCCCCGACAATTAATACCTTGTCACCCGGCTCAATCGTAATATTAACATTATTTAAAACCAAGGTTTTAGGGTTATAGGAAAACGTAAGTTTTCGTAAACTAATCTTACCCTTTATTGGTTTTGGTTCGGGGAGGTAAGTAAGGCTTAATTTTTCACACTCAACATCATATAGCTCTAACATACGCGTTAGTGATACCTTAACATATCTAATCATTGGTTCTAAATCAATAATATTTTTAATCGGTTCTAAAAAATAAATTAATAAGGCGTGATAAGTTAATAAGGTGCCTAAGGTTAACTTTTGATTAATAACCATTGTAATACCAAGACCCATAATAATCAGCATACTGCCACCATTTAAAATATCCTTTAGAAAAGTCTGTGTATTATGCATCATACCAAATTTCCTTATCGTCGTTAAATAATGATGGTATTTATTTTCCATTTGACTACTAATATTTCTTTCCATCTTTAAACCCTTAATAGTCTCAAAGCTAGTAATTGATTCGATTAAATAAGATGAGATCATCGCTTCTTGTTGTTTATGTTTCTTCACTAGATGTTCTAATAAGGGATAAAAAATAAACATTACTAATAAATAACCAAGAATAAATAAAATGGAAATTATAAATAAAGTACTATTAATTAAATATAAAACCACTCCCGCTAATAAAACTAACACGGTATCAATAAATAATGTTAGAAAAAGCTTGCTCATCATTTCTTTAACATAATTTAAATCTTGAAGTCGACTTGTTATCTCACCAGTTGTTCGCGTCCTATAATATAAATATGGTAGTCTAATAATGTGTTGAAAAAGATGGTTAAAAATAGTAACATCCATTTTTTGATTAATAAAAATTAAGAGATTTTTTCTAAATAAATCAGTCACACATTTTATCATCATGAGTAGAAAAAAAACAATTAAAATTAAAGATAAGTTACTAAGCGAATTACTGATGATAATTTGATCAATTAATATTTTAAGTTGAAAAGAATTAATAATATTAAAGATGGCCACAAACAACGATAAGATAAAAACTAACGACAATTCCTTGCGATAAGTAAACAAAAGCGTATAAAAGAAGCGACCTAGTGATTGTTGGGGCATCATTTTGGGCATTGGCTTAACTGGATATAAAATGATTAATACCCCCGTCCATATTTTATTAAACTCCGCAAAAGAAACTTTCTTAATACCATAACTAGGGTCAGCTATAGTTATTTGCTTTCTTTTAGAGTTAATTTGATAGATAACAACATAATGATAATAAGACTTATTTAAAACCACATGAGCAATACAAGGAACAATAATTTTCGCCTGGTTTAACTCATTTATGCTACCTTTTACCCCGCAGGCATTAAAACCTATTTTATTGGCGGCCATAATTAAATGATAAGCCGTCGTTCCGCTTTTTGTAGTGGTCGTTAAAATCCTTAGTTTTTCCTTAGTTATATAACCACCATAAGTCATAATAATCATTAATAAACAAGCAACACCACAATCTTTTAAATCACTCTGTTTAATAAATACGTATCGTTTAAGCACATATTATTACCTCCCTATTAGTAATTTTCTTTCTCTTAGTAACTAATCCTTTAAATTATAACCAAGAAAAAAAGAACTTTAAGTTCTTTCTTTTTTTTGATATAACGTAATGGGTTGAAAGGAATCAATTTCCGCTTGCAGGATATTTATTTCAGCCTCTTTGTCACTAATAATACCCTTTAGTTGTTCTATTTCACCTTTAAGTTCAGCCTTTATATTACTACTATCATCACTTGATTCTTGATAATCAATTCCGAAAGTTAGACAGATGGACTTAATAATTGCCTCCCAGTACCTTTGTTTATTTAAAAGATAAATATTAAGATCATTAATATTATCCATAAAGAATAATTCTAATAAATCACCACTAACGCCAACCGACCAACAACCTCTTAAAATACCATACCAATCTAAATCATTGACCACATTAGTAAATTTGCCACTTACAATATTGCGTTCGATAATGGCCCCATTTGAATACTTCCGCGAATATATTTTGCGAAAGTTATTTAACCGACTTAACTCAGTACGATAATTAGACTCTACAACAGCCCCTATTTCTTTACAATTTACAATCACCTCAGCCCCACTACCGCCGCCGGCATTACAATGAATTGATAACAAGTAATTATAACCTTGTGTTTTAACACCACGGGCGAAAACCTCCCCGGGATTAATATCGGTAGTGCGACTATACCCTACGGTAAAACCAAGCTCCGTTAAACGCTTCCCAATATATAAGATTGCTTCTAAATTTAAATCCTTCTCTTGATACCCATGATAAACAGCCCCAGGATCATTACCACCATGCCCAGCATCCAAGTACACCTTAACTGGCATCACCTTCCCCCCTTCCTGATTATTATTAACCATCCCTATAATTGGTGCATAATTAACGGTTTTAATAGTTTCACTATTATTAGTTATGGTACCCATTTCTCCTTTTTGATCATCATTAGCGACCGCCGCTAAACTTAAAAAAGGCTTATCCTTTTGTAATTGTTTAAATACTTGATTGCTTAATACTGTAGCCCCAGTTATTAAAATTCCTTGAATAAGCGCCTGGGCAATACCTTGAAAGGTAAAATTATTTTGAAAAAAGATAATTAATATAATAGCCAAACCAAGTAATGTTAAGGGTATATACTTATCATTAAAAAACTTACTTGTTTTTAAGAATACACCCACAATATAAAGCACCGGTATTAATACTAAATACTCCGCCACAATATAATTAAGCACATATTCCATCTCTACTTCCCTCCTTGTTTATTATTTTATGCGCAGTTTAATCGTTGGTGAAAAACGAAGTTATAATAAAAAAGACTTTATCTAATAACATAACAAAAAAGATTACTCTAAGAGTAATCTTTCTACCAAAATAAATGGCGTCCTGGGGAGGATTCGAACCCCCGGCCCACGCCTTAGAAGGGCGTTGCTCTATCCAGCTGAGCTACCAGGACAATAACCTAAACATATGTTTAATATTAAACATATGCAATTAGATTATACAATAAAAATTAATGTTATTCAATCCTTTTTACCACCGTTGTAATTATTT
>JAQVDA010000002.1 GCA_028698535.1 Bacilli bacterium | reverse complement strand
TACAATTTATTGATGAGAAAGCCAATACCGTGATGGTGCTTTTCAAAGGTAAAGAAGGCGATTTATTCCTTAAAAAAATAGTAAATTTAGTTAAAACGATTGCTAGTCAGAATTGGGGTAAATTATACCATCGCCTTAACAGTCAAAATTATGATTATTTCTTAGAATACGCAATTTTTGGTTGCTTAGGGATAATTAATAGATGGCTACACGAAGGGCGAAAGGAACCACCTAATGATTTAGCTAAGTTATTAGAAGAGATGGTTATTCATGGGGTGAAAACGAATTCTTAAAAAAGATAAAATTCAATCTCTAAGTAGGATTGAATTTTTATCTTTTTATAATACCATAATTAAATTAATTATCATTATCAAGTTGTTTTTTAGTTATTACTAACCCATCACCAACTTCAACAAACTGGCTAATATATTTTGGTTGTTCTTCTAAAAAGGACACATAATCTTTTATTTTATTAATAATTTTTGTTTCTTTTTCATCTTGTGATTTATTTTTCTTTTGTTTTAAAAGGCGAAAATCAATATTATCACTAATAATCACTCCATCATCTTTTAAGTATTGCTGAAAGTGATTAAAATAATTCATATATTGACCTTTAGCCGCATCAATAAAAATAACATCAAAAGTTTTATCAAATCGGACATTAAGTGGATCATTAAATATCAGGGTTATCTTATCCTCAAAGAAAAACTTTTTAATATTTTTAATCGCTTCCAAATAAAGCTTTTCATCATTTTCAATACTAGTAATAGCCATTTTCCCACTATCTAAAGCCATATTAATAGTCGTATAACCAATTCCCGTTCCTATTTCTAATACTGATTTTATCTCATGCCTTTTCAAAAACTTTTTAAGATAGTCAATACTATCCTTCTGAATAATCGGCACCCGGTAGTACTCAGCATAGTCTTCCATTTCTTTTAAATAGCGTTTATGTAAAGCGCTTGTCATTTTAACCAATCTCCTTTTGCTTCTAGTTCTCTTTGTTTCTTTTGATGTTCTTGATAGGTCTTAAAAAAGTAAGTATGACCATATTTATCAGATAAAAAATATAAATATTGATGTTCTTTAGGATGAATAACCGCTTGAATAGCGACATCACCTGGATTACTAATCGGACCAACTGGTAATTTACCCCCCATATTAGTTAAATATGTATTATATAAACTAATAATTTTAGTATTAATAGCGCTGGCTGTACAAGTATCATTTCGCATTGCATAACAAGCAGTCACACAACTTTCAAGGGGCCTCTTTCTAGCTAAACGATTATAAAATACGCCGGCAATATCGCCCATATCACGATTATTTAAACCTTCGCTTTGTACAATACTAGCTAAGGTTAGAAATTTATGTATTGTATAATCCGTTTTATTAATAGAGGCTTTGGCTCTTAATAATACCTTACCCATTTGTTGTAACATTATTGTAAATATTTCTGATACTGTTACATCTTTATCCTTAAATTTATAAGTATTAGGGAAAAGATAGCCCTCTAAGGGATAATAGATATCTTTATTTTTAATTTCATCAGTTAAAAACCAATATTGGTCAATTAAAGACGCAATATAACGCTCATCCTTTAACAGGTTAAAAACATCTTCCTTCGTATTATTGGTTTCTTTTTCAATAATAGCCGCGATATGGCGCATATTAATACCCTCAGGAAAAGTGATACTAATACTGTAATCAATTACCTCACCACGGCTCAGCTTCTGGGTTATTTTTTTAACCCCCATACTTTCACTGAGATAATATTCCCCAGCTTGCAGATTTTTTATATTATTTAGCTTTAAATAAGACAGAAAAATAAAAACATCTTTAATTAGATTCTGTTTTTTTAATTGCTCCGCAATCTGAATTGAAGACAAGCCCTCGGCAATCTCAACAATAACCAATTCATCATTACGACTTACTGGTGATAATAAAAAATTATAAATAGTTCCTAATAACAAAATAATAACTATTAAAATAATCACCGTTGTTTGAGCAATACCATTAAATAACTTCATGTTGAAACTCCTTTTATTACTACGAATTATTGCTCGCTTTGGTTCTTAACTTCCTCTTGTAAAGTGGATAATATGTTTTCAATTATTTTCCATTCTTTATCTGTAGTAATTTCTTCTAATTTAGGATTAGATACCTTAGGATCATATATTGATGCATATACCTTTGTATTACCCGCCTCATCTTTAGTATTATCAGTATAGACAATATAACTTTTGTTTGTTTCATCAGAATCAAATGTAAACAACACATCACAAACAATTTCCTTTCCTTCATCATCTACTACGGTAAAAGTTGTCTTTTTAGCTTCCATCTTTAACATCCTTCCTTTCGATTTAAATAGCTTTGTAAAATCACATTAGCGGCTAATTTATCAACTACTTTTTTTCTTTTACGCCTTGATAAATCAGCCTTGATTAAGACGTCATCAACCACCTTTGTTGTTAACCTTTCATCTTCTAGTACTACCTCAAGGCCTAATTTATTTTCTATTTCTTCTTTAAAAAGTAACGTTTGTTCTCCTCTTGGGCCAATAGTATTATCCATATTCTTTGGGAACCCTAAGATTATTTTTTCTACCTTATATAACCTAACTAACTTTTCTAATTCATTAATTAAAAAGGTGTAATCTCCCTCTTTAAAATAAATGGTTTTTAAAGGTGAAGCAATAATATTGTTAACATCACTAAGCGCCACTCCTAAAGTCTTACTACCTAAATCTAACCCTAAATAACGCATTTTAATGTTCAACATTACCTTTCAAATAACTCTTTACTATTACTTCTAAAATCTCGGTGCGATCTAATTTAACAATTTTATTACGGGCTTCCTTATGACTAGAAATATAACCGGGATCACCACTCATTAAATAACCAACTAATTGATTAATCGGGTTATAACCGCGTTCCTCCAGAGCATAAAAAACCTCTTTTAATGTTTCTAAAACCACCGCATCGTTAAACTCGTTAACATCAAATAAATAAGTAGTATTTGATTTCATCAAATCACTCCTGACTTATATTAACATTCTAACATTAATCTTTTTTCATTACAAGCCATTTAACATTTTTTACTATCTCGTCAACCGCACTAATCAAACGGCCGCCACCTTGGGCTAATAGGTTATTACCGCCACCACTACCGCCCGCTTTAATTGACGCCTCTTTTACGATAGCACCACAATTAATGTTATTATGGGCATTATTACGCTTTTTAGCTAAAAAGTTGACACTATTATTGTTAATATTAGCTAGAAAAATAAAGTCAAGTTCATGTTTATCTAATAAGTCAGATAGCAACTGTTTTAAGCCTTTTGTATCATAACCTTCCACTTTAGCAATAATCACCTTTTTATTATTTAGCTTTTCAATTAGCTCTGTCAAGGCGTTAACATTACTTAACATTTTTTGTTGAGTTTGTTTTTGATATTCTTTACCGAGTGTTTTTAACTTATCACGTAGTCTGTCCATTTCCTTCCGATAACTAATTACCCCTTGATAAGAGGTTAATGGAATTGGTGGTAATTCAAAATCAAAAGCCAGATCTATTCCTTCGTCTTTAGCCTTAGCCAAAATATCTTCCGCTTTAGTTAATAATTTATTCATCTCTAATTGATAAGGCTGAATCGCTTTTTGTAATTGCGATTTGATATTATCACCAGTGGCCCCTAAAATACGATAAACATTGGTTCCTCTTGGTTCAAAACCAACGATGGCTAAACGTTCAATATCTAAAACATTATTAACATGCGTACCACCACATAATTCCACTGAATCTAATAGAGTTACTACCCTAACCATATCCCCATATTTATCATCAAATAAGGCCATCGCCTTTTTGGCTTTTGCTTCAGCTAATGGCATTAGCTCCGTTTGGGTGGGATGGTTTAATTTTATTTTTTCATTAAACATATTTTCCACTTTTAAAATATCATCATCACTTATTTTCCCAAAATAAGTAATATCAAAACGGAAACCAGTATCTTCAACACTAGCCCCAGCATGTGATACCTCATTAGTTAAAACACTATTTAAGACATTATGTAGTATATGCACCGCACTATGATTGCGCGCAATCCTTTTTCTTCTCTCTATATCAATCTCGGCTTTAACCTTATCACCAACATTAATAATGCCCGTTGTTAATTTAACCGCGTGTAAATGTTGTAAATGTGGAGCTTTAGTTACATTTACAACTTGGGCTTTAGAGTTATCACTAATAATATAACCCGTATCTGATAGTTGACCACCTGCTTCCGCATAAAAAGGAGTATTATCTAAAATAACAACCCCATCAGCATCAAGATAAGATACTAACTTACCATCTTTTAAAAGACCAATTACTTTACTCGTGGTTGTCATATAATCATAACCGACAAAGGTTGATTTTTCTTTAAACTCTAATAACTCACTATTATCTTTTCCCTCCACCTTAAAATGACAAGCCGCCCGAGCCCGCTTTCTTTGTTGGTCCATATACTCTTCAAATTCTTCTTTAGCGACTGTAAAACCCGCTTCTTGGGCATATTCAAGGGTTAATTCAAAAGGAAAACCATAGGTATCATATAGCTTAAAAGCTTCCGCCCCTGTTATTTTACCATCCGTACTATGTTTAAATAGGTTCCTTAATCTTTTTTCACCACTATCAAGCGTTAGAAAAAATAATTTTTCTTCTGTTAAAATTAAATCAAAAAGCGTATTAGTTTTAGCTTCTAAATAAGGATAATAATCTTGCATAATAGATACTACAACATTAACTAATTGGGCTAAAAAGGGGTCCTTTATACCTAACTTACGACCATAACGAACCGCTCTTCTTAATAACCTTCTTAGGACGTAACCACGACCCTCATTCGCAAAAGAAGCCCCATCCGCTAAAGCAAATACTAAAGCGCGTATATGATCGGCAATAACCTTAAAAGGCTTATCTCCATAATACTTTTTCTTACTAATTACTTCAATTTCCTTAATAATTGGCAAAAATAAATCAGTATCATAATTAGTTTTGCCATCTTGCATGATACAACAAATGCGTTCTAAACCCATACCAGTATCAATATTCTTATTTGGTAACTCTGGATACTCCTCTCTTGTTAACCCCTCTTTAGCGTCAAACTGACTAAAGACAATATTCCAAATTTCCACATATCGATCATTATCTATTTCTTTAGTTAACAATTCTAAACCCCTTTGATCCGGATCATATTCGATTCCTCGGTCATAAAAAATCTCCGTATCAGGGCCACTTGGTCCTTCCCCTATTTCCCAATAATTATTGGCTAATTTAATCAGATGAGATTCATCAATACCAAGCGCTAACCATAGATTATAGGTCTCAATATCAGTAGGATAAACGGTAATATATAGTTTTTCCTTATCTAAACCTAAATACTTGTTACTAGTTAAAAATTCATAAGCATATTCTATCGCTTCTTTTTTAAAATAATCGCCAATAGAAAAATTGCCTAACATTTCAAAAAAAGTATGATGAATAGCCGTTTCACCAACATTATCAATATCGTTGGTGCGAATACACTTCTGCGAACTAACCATCCTTTTACTAGGGGACATTTTTTGACCCGCAAAATATGGTTTTAAAGTAGCCACCCCAGAATTAATCCATAATAAAGAGGGATCATTAACCGGTATTAATGAAGCACTGGTTAATATCTGATGTTCTTTAGCCTCAAAAAAGGTTAAAAACATTTTTCTTATTTCCTGACTAGTTAATTTTTTCATCAAATCATCCTTTCTAATATAAAAAAGTCTTTCGCCTATTACTAGGAACGAAAGACCGTGGTACCATCCTAATTACATAAAATATGTATCTTAATTTAAATAACGGTTTTAACCGGCGAAGATTAATCGCACTCTAGGGTAGCTTTCATTAAATTAATTTATTGAGTTTCCATCGTCCTCAACTTTCTAGAAAATTAAAAATTAATTACTTATCCCTATCATTGTTTTTAAATAATATTATAAATATTTATTTACGCTTCTTGAGAGCCCTTTATACCCTTAATAGAAAAACCTCTAAATTTCGTCATACTGTTTGTCATACTATTAGCCGGAATAACAACAGGCTTAGCTTCTTGATCTTTTAAATAACCTTCAATTTCCGGATTAATTAAATCAGCTTGCATTAAAGCATATTCGCCAACTATAAGTTTAGGGTTATCTTCTTCACACCTTCTTATTCTTTCATCTACTTCCTGTAAATGTAACCCTAAACTTTGTAAATTAGTTCTTAACAATTGTAATTTATTATAATTATTTGTTACAACCGCTTCTTTTTCGCTTTTCAATGATTCTAGTTCACCAATTTTCTTGACATTGCGTTCAATAAAAAATGTTAAAGCCGTAAGTGTTACGACGCCACAACTTGTTGCTGCTAATAATATTATTGAAGGAATTGAAAGGGGCAAACGACCCGCAAGAAGCCCTATAAGTATAGCTACACTAAAGAAAGAAGTTGGAATAAAAGTTTTATTAAAAGTTTTACTTAAAGCATTTTTGGATTCTTGTATTTTTTGTTGTTGAAGAGTTAAGTCACGCATACCTTCTAACATAACATCATTTTCTCTTTGCACAGTCACTTCGTCACTTTCCATTTTTTCAAATAAATTAGTTATTACTGTAATTAATTTTTCGCGAGTTTTCTTTAAAATTTCTAAGCCGGTTTTCCCTTGTTCCACATTATTACCTTCTCCCGCTTTAATAACTTTTAATATAATTACATATATTACCAATTACTATAACATTGCTTCTAATCAATTGTCAATTATCTTTTTTCTTTATTTAAAATCAAAAATATTAAATTTATCATTAAAAAATTGGAATAATAATTTTATAATTGATACGATTGGGGTGGCAATCATTAAACCAATAATGCCAAAGAAATAACCAAATATTAATAAACCAACAATAATACTTACCGGATGAAGCTTCATCGTCTTACTCATAATTAATGGTTGAATAAAAGCACTTTCAACTGATTGAATAATTAAAATAGCAATTAAAATTAGTAAGCCTATGGCGGGCCCCTGAACAAAACCAACAATAACGGGTGGTATACCACCAATATATGGACCCACAATCGGAATTATATTAGTAATACCACAAACTAACCCAAATAATAACGGCGCTTTTAATCCCATTATAGAAAAAAGTAAAGTACATACTACAAAAATTAAAATTGAGGTTAGTAATATTCCTTGGACAAAGTGTTTTAAAGTGGTATTAATTCCATGTAAAATAAGCATAGTATCCGCTTTATTTTTACGCGGAATAATACGCACAATGACTTTTTTGGCCTTTTCAAAATCAAACAAGAGGAAAAAACCAATCATCAAACCTAAAAATAAAATACCTAATCCAGAAATAAAGGAAGCCACAAAGTTAACTGTTAAAGTGGGTAAATTAGTAGTAAAATCCAGGCCCATTTGTTGAATGGTTTCTATTATACCTAACTTTATTTGCTCAATATTAGCGTTATTAGCCGACCCAAAGGTAATAAAAAGGCGGTCAACCCACTCCAGTAGTGAATCAACAATCACGGGTACAATTAATACAAATTCGTTTATCTGTTCGGAGAAAACGGGAATAAAGAAACTTATTAAAAGATAAAAAGATAAAAGGAACACAAAATAAACAATCACTGTACTTAAAGTTCTATTTATCTTTTGTTTATGTAAATAGACAACCGCTGGATTTAATAACCAAGCAACGACTAAACCAATAAAAAGTGGGGTAAGAATTTTAAAAATAATTAAAATAAAATCCAAGACGCCCCATTTTTCTAAGATTAAAGTTATCGCATAGATGGCTATAATTAGTATTAAAAAATAAGCTATTTTAAAAATATTATTGGCTAATTTTATAACTTCATTTAAATTTTTCACATCTAAATTTTCTTTTTTCATTTATAATCACCTTACTACGGTTATTATAACATTATTGGGAAAAGATGTAAATTAAAACTCAAACTAAGCATTAGTTCTTTACATCATGTCGTCTAAGTCATCAGCCATTTGTTGCTTTTTCTTCATCATGTTGGTCATTATCTGCTTCATTTTACCATTAGTAGCACTTAAATAAACCATTACCATGGCACTCCCTAAAATACTACCTGCTATGATATAAGGTAGGCCTTCTTTCATTCTCATTTACATCACCCTCTTAATTAGATTATTTTATTATTTATCTTTTTTGAAAGATATTATTTTTATTATGAGTTTTCGTCTCTAATTTATACAAGTATTATTAACTATCTTATTGAAAACTTTTTTAATATATACCAATAAATATCCCTTTTAAATCTATAAAAACTTAAGGTGTAATCAATTACTTATTTCACCAATAAGATAAGGATAACTAATTGATATTATTTTAACTAGTTGTAAAGTCCCTGAATAGCCTTTAAAGTTTTTAATTTTAACTAATAAATAATTACCCGCCCGACCACGGGCAATATTATCATCAACGGTTTCAATTAATATTTCTACTTGTTGATTAAGAAATTGCATCATATATTCTAACTCTAATTGCTTAGATAGCAAGGTTAGCTTTCTCACCCTTATTTTCTTAATATCATTGCTTAGTTGTTGTGGTAATTGAGCGGCTTTTGTCTTGGCTCTTTTGGAATAAGGGAAAACATGTAGCTTCATAAATTTTATTTGGTTGATAAAATTATAGGTATCATTAAAATCCCGATCTGTCTCCCCAGGAAAACCAACCATAACATCAGTAGTAATAGCCATCTTGGGCCTTATCTTTCTAAGCGCCATTATTTTGTGTTTAAAATACTCCGTATTATATTGACGATTCATTAACTTTAATATTTTATCACAACCTGATTGTAAGGGAATATGTAAATGGTCAACAATGATATCGCTTTTAGCAATAACATCTAATATTTCATCATTTATATCGGTTACCTCAAGTGATGAAATTCTAAGTCTTTTTAAGTTGGGGATTTTAAGGATATCTTTTAATAATAATGATAAAGAATTATCTTTTAAATCAGTACCATAACTACCAATATTGATTCCCGTTAAAATAATCTCTTGGTAACCATTATTAACTAAGCCTGTTATTTCGCTTAAGACAATGTCTTTTGGCTTAGAGCGAACATGACCGCGGACATAAGGAATAATACAATAGGAACAATAATTCTGACAACCATCTTGAATTTTTACAGCTGCTCTAGTCTTATCATGGCAAAAAGTAATCATCATTGGCGAGAAAGGTTGGCTTAACAAGCTTTCCTTATCTCTGATTAGCTCGTTATTTTTCTTATATTCTTCAATATATGTTAGTACTTTAGTCTTATTATTATTGCCTACTAAAATATGAATATTACCATCGGTAGATAATTCGGTAAAATGTGATTCTACTAAACAACCAATTACCACTATAATAGCGTTTTTATTATTTCTAATGACTCGGCGGATAGTTTTTTTACTCTTTAAGGCACTATTATTAGTAACTGTACAAGTATTAATCACATAAATATCGGCGGTTTCTTTAAAGTTGACAATTTTGTAACCTTTTTCTTTAAACTGATTTATTAAAAAAATCGTTTCATACATATTAACTTTACAACCTAATGTATATAAGGCGACCCGCATTGAAAACACCTCCTAAAAAAGAAAACCCCGGCCGGGGTTAATCTAAATTATTTTTTAATTCTTTCAAAGCCGTTAAAAATTCCCTATTACTATCTGTTAGTGGCTGGTTATTATTATCTTCATTGACTGGACTAGATACCTTTTCTAAATAATTGCCTCTCTCGTAACCATGAATTGGTGAGATATGGGGTGAATTATAAAATTTCTTGGGGTATCTTTTACTTTCTTCGACCCCTTTATCAACCACATTAGCTTGCCTTTCTGATTGATTGTGTTTATCCTTAAACGTTTTAATAAGCTCTTCATAACTAATAATTGACTTTTCCTCTTGTTCAGTTTCAAAACTAGTTAAATTAATATTATCATCAATTTCATCAACGGCCACCGGTAATTCTTCTGATTTGTTAATAATACTTTCTGGTAGTCTCTCACTAACCATATCTTTAATACCTTGGTTAGGTAAGGTCAACTCCTTTTGTAATTGTTTTTTTCTTTCCTCTTGTTTATTTTTCTCCATCATACCGACTAAAACAATTAATAAGATTAAGGTTAAAAGAATACTATAGAATATTATTAACCCCATCATGTTTAAATTATGGTAGAAATCAACGGCCTGATTTAGCCATGAAAAGGACACCTTTATTACCATTATCACATCACCTCATTAACTCATAATTAATTATACTCGCCAGAAATATGGGAACTGTTTCTGTTCGTAGTATTCGACTACCTAAAGAGACACTTATAAACCCGTGTTTTATTAAGAAAGCCTCTTCTTTTGGCGTTAAACCACCCTCTGGCCCTACAATTACTAATATTGTATCATTTTTTGACAATGATTGTAAAACCTTTTTAATGCTTTTTTCTTTTTCCCTTGGACTACATAATAACTTATAATCATAAGGTAGCTTAGTTAAATCTTCCATAGTCATAATTGGCGTTACTTCTAAGATGTTATTTCTTTTTGACTGTTCGCTAGCCTCTTTGGCAATATGATGCCACCTTTTTATTTTACTTAGTTTTCTTTTGTCATCTAATTTTATTATACTTCTTTCGGTAATAAGCGGGATGATTTTCTTAACCCCAAGTTCGGTGGTCTTTTGAATAATTAATGAGAACTTATCATCCCTAACTAAGGCTTGGGCAATGGCTACATTAATATCAAGTTCATTATCCTGTGATATTTTATCTATTGGTTGTACTAAAACAAATCCGTTCGTTATTTTAATAATAGTACATAAATAAATAATACCCTGATAAGATACCTCTAATTTTTCGCCAATCTTCATCCTCATCACATTAACAACATGATGGTAATCATCAATTATTTTAAAAGTATTGTCTATTTTTTCTTTTACAAAATATCGTTGCATCCCAATCACCATTTATTCTATTTATATTTTAACATAACAGTTTCTTTTTTTACCCTCTCATTTAAAATATTTTATCAGTTATTAGTCTATTAATTGGTTTAAGTAAAATCCTATACTCTAATTAATTTATTAATTAGTTATAATAATCCATTATATATATAACTATCAACATTGGCGGAACTGAATACCCTATCACTAGATAAATAAAAGGAGGGAACAAAATGATAAGCCCTTACGGAGTGGGAAACCCTTGTTATAGACCACCATATTATCCTTATGGAGCATCACCTTATGGAGCGGTGCCACCCTATGGTGCGCCACCTTACGGTGTACCACCTTATGGTGCCGGTGGCGGCTTAGGAATTATTATTTGGATCATTATCATCATCGTTATTTTATATTTTCTTTTTCGTTGTTTTATGCCCCACCCATGTCCTTAAACATTAATCTAGTATAATTATATCTAAATATTTAAAACCATTATATTTTAATTAATAAGACACTCATTTACTGATGTGTCTTTTAAAGTTACTAATTATATTATCCCGATCTAAATTAGTGGCCGCTAACTTTTCCAGTAATAATCTTTGTTCTCTAGATAATCTTTTAGGGAATACCACCTTTAAAACAACAAACATATCACCTTTACGATTAGTATTAACATCAGGAACACCACGACCTTTTAAACGATGTTTATCGCCACTTTCACTACCTTCGGGGATAATTAAATTGACATTACCATATAAGGTAGGAATCTCCTTTTTAGCTCCTAAAGCGGCCTCAGTGATTGTAATTGGGAGTTCCAGATAGATGTTATTGTCATCCCTAATAAATATTTCGTGGTTAGACACACTAAACTCAATATAGATATCCCCATTTGGACCACCATTAGTCCCCGCTTCACCTTTACCTTGTAATCGTAATTGATTACCTGTATCAATCCCCGCGGGCACTGTAATCGTTAAGTCTTTATTGACTCTTACCGTACCACTACCACGACATTTAGAACATACCTTATCATAGGTTTTTCCCTTGCCATCACATTGTGGACATTCAGACCTAGTCATATATACGCCAAGTAAGCTTCTTTGTTCTTGGGTAATATACCCACTGCCATGACACTTACTACAAGTCTTTTCCCCATGCCCACCTTTTTGATGACATTCATCGCAAACATCTAAAATATTAAGATTAATAACTTTCTTAGTACCAAAAACCGCTTCATTAAAAGTAATATTCATCCGCATAATAGAGTCTCGACCTCTTCTTGGCCGGTCAGGACGATTACTACGACCAAAATTAAAGCCAAAACCACCACCAAAAATCTCACTAAAAATATCACTAAAATCAAAGTCAGAAAAATCAAACCCGCCAAAACCGCCACCAGTTCCTTGATTGAAGGCGGCATGACCAAATTGATCATATTGTTTTCGACGGTTGGTATCTGATAAAACCGCATAAGCTTCTTGGATTTCTTTAAACTTAGCTTCCGCATCACTAGCCTTATTAACATCAGGATGATACTTTTTCGCTAATTGGCGAAAAGCACTCTTAATCTCTTGTTCGCTAGCGTTTTTATCAACCCCTAAAACTTCATAATAATCTCTTTTAGTTGCCATTTGATCACCACCTCACTACTTTATAATATAAGTATTCAATATGAGAGAAGTTCTAGTAGCGACTAGAACTTCTACTTAAACTAGTATTATTTTTTCTCTTCGTATTCCGCATCAATTACTTTATCATCAGTCTTTTTATCATCAGTTGTATCTTCGGTTGTACTACTTGCTTGTTCAGCTTGAGCCTGTTTAGCCGCTGCTTCATAGGCCTTAGTTGCTAAAGCCATCGCCTTTTCATTTAAAGCTTCTTTTTTAGTTTTAATATTTTCAATATCTTTTCCTTCTAAAGCGACTTTAAGTTCACTTATTAACTTTTCGATATCTTTTTTCTCATCATCAGTAACTTGATCACCTAAATCTTTAATTGATTTTTCAGTGCCAAAAATTAATTGTTCACTTTCATTTCTTAAATCCGCTTCTTCTTTTCTTTTCTTATCTTCCTCTTTATTAGCCTCCGCTTCTTTAACCATTTTATCAATCTCGTCATCAGTTAAATTGCTTGACGCCGTAATGGTAATTGATTGTTCTTTATTAGTACCTAAATCCTTGGCCAAAACATTAACAATTCCATTGGCATCAATATCAAAAGTAACTTCAATCTGTGGTACACCTCTTGGGGCTGGTGGAAGATTAGTTAATTGAAATCTTCCTAAAGTTTTATTATCCGCGGCCATTGGTCTTTCTCCTTGTAGAACATGGATATCAACAGCCGGTTGGTTATCAGCCGCGGTTGAGAAGATTTGTGATTTTGATGTTGGAATAGTAGTGTTTCGTTCAATTAAAACCGTACTAACGCCACCTAAGGTTTCAATACCAAGTGATAATGGCGTTACATCAAGTAAAACAATATCATCCACAGTGCCACTTAAGACACCACCTTGGATAGCCGCCCCTTTAGCGACCACCTCGTCAGGGTTAACCCCTTTATGTGGTTCTTTTCCTAATTCTTTAGTTAATAATTCTTGCACGAGTGGAATACGGGTTGAACCACCTACTAAAATAACTTTATCTAGTTCTTGACTACTCATTTTAGCGTCTTTTAAAGCTTGTTGAACTGACGGAATAGTCGATTCAATTAAATCTCTAATTAATTCTTCAAATTTAGCTCTAGTTAAGCTAACTTCTAAATGTAGTGGTCCTGCTTCACCTTGGGAAATAAATGGTAATGAGATTTGAGTAGTAGTAACACCACTTAAATCCTTTTTCGCTTTTTCGGCCGCATCTTTTAAACGTTGCATAGCCATTTTATCTTTAGATAAATCAACTCCATTATCGGCTTTAAATGATTCTACTAAATAATCCATAATGCGTTGATCAAAGTCATCGCCCCCAATTTTATTATTACCGGCGGTTGACTTTACTTCGAAGACACCATTGCCTAAGTCTAAAATAGAAACATCAAAGGTGCCGCCTCCTAAGTCATAAACTAATACGGTTTGGTTCTTTTCTTGCTTATCTAATCCATATGCTAAAGCGGCGGCCGTTGGTTCATTAATAATTCTTTCAACCTCTAAACCGGCAATCTTACCAGCATTTTTAGTGGCTTGCCTTTCCGCATCGTTAAAGTAAGCCGGAACGGTAATAACCGCTTTGGTTACCTTACTACCTAAATAAGATTCCGCGTAATCTTTCATGTAACCTAAGACTATCGCACTAATTTCTTCTGGGGTATAGTCTTTGCCTTCAGCCGTTACTTTCTTACTTGAACCCATTAATCTTTTAATTGAAATAATGGTGTTTTCATTAGTAATCATTTGTCTTTTAGCGGCATCGCCAACAATCCTTTCACCATTTTTAAAGGCTACCACACTAGGGGTGGTTCTATTACCCTCTGGATTAGGGATTACCTTTGGTTCGCCCCCTTCCATTACTGACACACAACTGTTAGTTGTTCCTAAGTCAATACCAATAATTTTACTCATTATATCTCTCCTTTTCTTTTTCTTTATTTACTTTGACCATCGCTGGTCTTATAATCCTATCTTCTAACAAATAGCCCTTCTGGAGTACCTCTAAGACAATACCGCCATCTTGACTATCATCTTCAGCCATCAACACCGCCTCATGTAAATTTGGATCAAATGGCTTACCTAAAGCGTCAATTTCTTCAACGCCAGAGGCAAATAATATCTTCTTCAATTTATCATTAATCATAATAAAGCCTTCTAAGAACCTAGAAACCTCATCATCCGGATTATCATCATCCATCCCAATGGCTCGCTCAAAGTCATCAATGACTAATAATATCTCTTTAATTAATTCACTATTAGCATATTTTAATAACCGCTCAACTTCGGTATCTTTACGGCGCTTATAATTAATTAATTCCGCTTGATTACGCAGTAATTTTCCCTCTAATTCTTTTATTTGTTCCTCTAACAAGCTAATCTTTAATTTTTTCTTATCAAGCGTCGTCGGCGTTTTTTTCTGTTTTTCGGTAACGGTTTTTTGTTCCACCTTACTCACTTTATCACCTCTTTATATTTTCCTTTAGATACTCTAACAAACTAACGACTCGATTGTATTCCATCCTTTTAGGGCCAATTATCGCAATCGTACCACTTTCATCATCAATAGTATATTTAGTTTTAATAATCGTGACATCTTCATCAAATTCATTTTCAGAACCAATATATACTTTAATATCACTATCTTCAGCTTTAACAGATCGCACTAATTCATCATCTTCTAATTTGGTAATAATATCTCTAATTTTATCAACATTATCAAACTCTGGTTGTTTTAAAAAATTAACCTTCCCTGATAACTGCATACTATTCTTATGAGAAAAATCATTAAAAGCTTGATAAAAAGCTTGATATAATATTTCATGTTGTTTAACATATTTACTAATAATCGGTTTAATTTCAAACTCCAATTTACTACTTACTTTACTAATCGGGGTTCCTACTACTAGATTATTAATTAATTCAACCGTCTTTTTAACCTCATCTAAAGAGACATTGGGAACTTCAATTCTTTTATGTTCAACATGACCTTTATCAGTAATAACAATGGCGATTACGGCTTCCTTATCCAGAGGCACTATTTCTACTTGTTGTAAACGGTTTTCCTGAGCTGATGAACCAAGAACAATAGCTGTATAATTAGTTAACTCCGAAATAATGGTCATGCTTTTAGCAATCACATCATTAACCGGTAATGACTGATTATGAAAAATAGTTTGTAATTTTAACATATCTTCACCCGTCATTGCCTTTGGTTCCATTAAATAGTCAACATAATAGCGATAACCTTTTTCGCTGGGAACCCGACCGGATGAAGTATGCATTTTTTCAATAAAACCTAAGTTTTCTAAGGTTACCATTTCATTTCTAATTGTGGCACTGGAACAGTTCAATAATTTACAAATATTATTAGAACTTACTGGTCGTACTAATTTAATATAATGTTCCACTATAATCTTTAAAATATCTTTCTGTCTTTTACTTAGCATTCCATCACCCCTAGCACTCGCTTAAAACAATTGCTAATTACCATTATAATAGTATGTTCTAGCATTGTCAATATATGAGTGCTAATTTTTTAAAAAGAAAAAGAAATTTTATTAAACTTCCTTTTCTAAATACTATATTTTAAATTTATATTTAAACAACCCAAAAAGCAACTTTTAATTTATAATATTATAACAACGTAAACAAATATCATCGTTCATTTCTTTTTCTTCAAAATAAACCCAACATCTATTGCACTTTACTCCCATAAACTTTTCAACTTTAATTTGACAATTATCATATTTTACTAAATCCATGTCACTTAATTCTACTTTTGATACAATTAATAACTGACTCAGATAATCTTTTAATTCATTAATTACTTTTTGATGTTCCCCTTTAACATTTAAATAAACCTTTGCTTCCTGACTTTTATTAACAATCTTATTTATTCTAGCTTCCTCAAGGGCCTTATAAACATCTTCTTTTATTTCAAAAAACAATTTAAATTTATTTAATATGGTTATTTTATCTTTATAGTTGATAACTTCGGGTATCTTTTCCAAATGAATACTCCTTTCTTTATTACCAGGAATATAACTATATACTTCTTCACTAGTATAAGGAGTAATAACACTCATTAAAATTGATATTTTTCTTAACGTTTCATAAATTACCGTTTGAATACATCTTCTTTTATGAGAATCAACCTTTTCAATATATAATATATCTTTTGAAAAATCTAAATAAAATGTTGATAATTTAGAAATAATAAAATTATTGATATATTTTATTATTTCTTGATAGTTATGAGCTTCGTAAGCCATTCTAACTTTTAGTATCAATTCATTAAGTTCAATTAATATATATTTATCATAAAGATATAAATCATCATATGAAACTGAATCTTTTACCGGATTAAAATCCGTTAGATTTCCCAATATAAAACGATAAGTATTCCTAATTTTTCGGTAGGTTTCAGTGATTTGTTTTAGCATTTCATCACTTATTCTAACATCATCTCTAAAATCAACACTAGCGACCCAAAGCCTTAAAATATCAGAACCATATTTATTAACAATTTCATTAGGATCAATTACATTACCAAGTGATTTACTCATTTTAAATCCATCACCATCTAAAACAAAGCCATGTGATAAAACACTTTTATATGGTGTTTCATTATGAACAGCCACACCACAAATAAGTGAGGAATTAAACCAACCACGATATTGATCAGTTCCTTCTAAATACATATCCGCTGGATATTTAAGATTCCTTTCTTTTAATACTCCAGTATGAGAAGAACCAGAATCAAACCATACATCCATAATATCATTTTCTTTAGTAAAATGACCATTTGGGCTTTTGGGGTTTATATAACCCGGTGGCAATAAATCTTTAGCTTCTTTTTCAAACCAAACATTTGAACCGTATTTTCTAAACAACTCAGCAACATACATAATTATATTTTGTTCTAATATAGCTGAACCATCTTCATTATAAAAAATTGGCAACGGAACACCCCAAACTCTTTGTCTAGAAATACACCAGTCTTTTCGTTCTTTAATCATACTATAAAGACGTTGTTTTCCCCAAGAAGGATCCCACTTTATTTTTTCGGTTATTTCTTTTAAAATATCTTCTTTTATACTTTCAATACTACAGAACCATTGATTAGTAGCTTTAAAAATAACGGGTTTCTTAGTTCGCCAATCATGGGGATAAGAGTGCGTAATCATTTCTTTTTTTAATAAATCACCATTTTTAGTTAATTTATTTATGATTACTTCATTAGCTTCTTCATAAAACAAACCACCAAAACCAACAGATTCATCAGTTAAATAACCTTGTTCATCAATACCAATAATTATACCTAAATTATATTTTTGACCCACTTCAAAGTCTTCAACGCCATAACCAGGTGCGATATGAACAAGACCTGTACCTGAATCTAAGTTAACATGGTCACTAATTACTACTGGTAATTTTTTATCTTCAAAGCAATGCTTATATTTAATATTTTCAATATGATAGCCCTTAAAAGTAGCTACTTCTTTTATTTTATTGAAACCAAATTTAACCTTTAAAATATCTTTTAATTCAGTGGCAATAATATAGTTTTTATTATCTATTTCTACCTTAGAATAATCGTAATCGCTACCGACGGCAATGGCAAGATTCCCTGGGAGAGTCCAAGGAGTAGTCGTCCAAATAATTAAATTATCTCCCTTTTTTACATAATCATTACCTTCTTCGATTTTAAAAGTTATATAAATAGAATAATCAGTTTTATCTTTATATTCAATTTCCGCTTCAGCAAGAGCTGATTCACTACTAGGCGACCAATAAACAGGTTTAAGCCCTTTATAAATAAGACCTCTTTTCACCATCTCAGCAAACACTTCAATTTGTCTAGCTTCATAATTTTTATCAAAAGTAACATAAGGATTATCCCAATCACCAATTACATTTAAATTTTTAAATTGTTCCTTTTGAATTTTTATTTGTTCCTTAGCAAACTTTTCACAATAATTTCTAAATTCTATTTTGGCAACCTTTTTTCTATCTATTCCCATATTTATTACCGCTGTTTCAATTGGTAACCCGTGGGTATCCCAACCAGGTATATATATGGTCTTATAACCGCATAACATTTTATATCTATTAACAAAATCTTTTAAAATCTTATTAAAAGCCGTTCCAATATGGATTTTGACATTAGCATATGGTGGTCCATCATGTAATATAAAGGTTTCATTGTTTTCATTTTTCTTTAATATTTCCTGATAAAGATTCATTTCTTCCCATTTTTCTCTCATTAGTTTTTCATTTTCTGGTAAATTACCCTTCATATTAAAATCCGTTTTAGGCATTAATAACGTATCTTTATAACTCATAAATTATTCCTCCTTTAATAAAAAAAATATTATGATAAGGACGCTTAACACGCGGTTCCACCTTAATTCATAATAAATATATTATGCTCTTAATTAAATAACGCTATTAGCGTTCCTTCCTACTAATTTCAGAAAGAAACATCAAGAGTGATTCTTATTTTAATCCTTTCTTAGGCTTACACCCGCCCTAATTCGCTATTAAAGTAATTAAAATAACGTCTCTATCATTTGTTTTAAAAATCTACTTTTTCAATATCATCAATAATTTCTAATTGTGTCTCAATAATGCTTTTTAATCTTCTCTTAAATATAGTAATATTCTTTCGTAACATGGCTGCTTCATATTCGGTTTGTTCCGCTTTAACTAAAGCATCGTTTACAATACGACTAGCATTTCTTTTGGCATCTTCTAGTAACATTCCACTTTCTAAACGAGCATTCTTCTTAATTTGATCACTAGCTTCCTCAGCCGCTAAAATTGCTCTATTTAAAGTTCCTTCAATGGCTTGATAATGATGTAATTTTTCCTTTAAGGTTTCAATTTCACCATCTTTGGCCTCTAGTTGTTTAATCATGCCTTCAACTTGATTAATAACCTCATCAACAAAATTATTAACTTCACTCGGATTATACCCACGAATTGTTTTTGTAAACTTTTTCACAGACTCACCCCAATACTACGCCATTTTATACCAATTAATTACTCTTTTTTTACCAATCAATGTCAATATCATTGTTATCATAAATAGGCACTTTGTCATCTTCTTCGGTGATTTTACCTTGCACATTGACATTTTTTGGTGTTAACAGAAAAATTCCCCCTCCAATTTTTTGTAAATCTCCACCAATAGCATACACTGTACCACTTAAAAAATCAACAATTCTTTTTGCTTGATCAGCGGTAACTCTTTTTAAGTTTACTACTACTGCATAACGATTTTTTAAATGATCAGAAATTTGTTGAGCCTCCGAGTAAGCGCGTGGCTCAATTAATACCATATTATTAGCTTCACTTAAATCCTTATAGGCATCAACATTATAATATTCATCTTCAGTCCCTGTTTTACTATTGCGATCATCATCAAAAGAAAATAATTTTTTTAATTTATCGAAGCTCATCGAAAAATCCTCCATATTCTATTCTAATACTATCCATCTAATTGTATCATACAATTGATTAATTGAAAATATTTTTTTTAAAAGACTATCCTTTTATTAATATAAGTAATTACATCATCAATCTTAATTGTCTCTTGGGCCATGGTATCCCTATTACGAACGGTAACCGTCTGATTAGCTAAAGTATCATTATCAATAGTAATACAAAATGGCGTACCAATTACATCTTGACGACGATACCTTTTACCAATTGAACCAATTTCATCATAGGTAGTCATAAAATGTTTGGTTAGGGTTTGATATAATTCATTGGCTTTATCACGATGTTGTTTTTTCTGTAATGGTAATACCGCTAGTTTATATGGGGCGAGAGCGGGATGCAAATGTAATATTTCTCTAATCTCCCCATTATCTAAGTTTTCTCTTTCATAACTATCACATAGTATAGTTAATACTAATCTATCTACCCCTAATGCGGGTTCTATTACGTATGGAATATATCTTTCATTAGTATTAGGATCTAAATAAGTTAAATTTTCTTTAGAATGCTCCATATGAGCCTTTAAATCAAAATCTGTTCTAGACGCAATACCCCATAATTCACTAAATCCAAATGGAAATTTATACTCAATATCAACAGTTGCATTAGAATAATGACTAAGTTCTTCTTCAGAATGTTCCCTTAATCTTATATTTTCTTTCTTAATCCCTAAACTAATTAAAAAATCATAAGAAAATGTTTTCCAATAATCAAACCAACCAAGTTCAGTACCAGGTTTACAAAAAAACTCCAGCTCCATCTGTTCAAATTCCCGAGTCCTAAATATAAAATTACCAGGGGTTATCTCATTTCTAAAACTCTTACCCATTTGAGCAATCCCAAATGGAATCTTTAGCCTCATACTTCTTTGAACATTCAAAAAATTAACAAACATACCTTGAGCTGTCTCTGGTCTTAAATATACAGCATTACTTTCATCTTCAATTACACCCTGATGAGTTTTAAACATCATATTAAATTTTCTAATATCAGTATAATCTAACTTCTTACAATTAGAACAAGTAATATTATGTTCTTTTATATAATCTATCATCTTCTGATTATCCCAACCATCACTAATTACTTCACCATTAGTAAAATCCTCTATTAGTTTATCAGCTCTATATCTCATTTTACAATTCTTACAATCAATTAAAGGATCATTAAAATTAACAATATGTCCACTTGCTTCCCATACCTTAGAATTCATAAGTATTGCTGAATCTAATCCAACATTATATTTGCTTTCCTGAACAAACTTCTTATACCAAGCCTTCTTAATATTATTTTTTAACTCCACCCCTAATGGGCCATAATCAAAAGTATTAGAAAGACCCCCATAAATCTCACTACCTTGAAAAATGAAACCATACTGTTTACACAAACCAACCATCTTCTCCATCGTTAACTTATGCATCTTTTCCCTCCTTTAATAAAAAACTTTTAAAATAACCTAGGGACGATTTCTACCGCGGTTCCACCCTATTTATTCTAAAAGAATCTCTTTGTTTTATATAGCTCCGAAATCGCCAATTTCATCATCGCTTACAAATTATTATTCATTATAACTAATTAATAGTATAACAGTTTTCACTTTAGAAATGAAGTCTTTTTAATTACTAACTTGGTAAAAGTTTTAAATCCTTTAAAAACTGCTTTGATTTTAAATATAACCCAGTATAACAATCATAGTAATCATCAATAAATAAATCTATTTCTTGTTTTACCTTATCACTGATTGATAACTTAGTTATCTTAGCGATATCAACATAATAAAACATTCTTATTAATTTAATCGCTTTCTGACTAACCTTTTTCTCTCCGTCATAACAATCTAAACAAAGATAACCACCTTTTCTACTTGATAAGGTAACGATATCTTTTTTATTCCCACACACAGCACAATTATCAAGCACCGGTTTCACCCCAAGATACTCTAACATCTTTAGCTCTAAAATATTAGTAATTACTAAAGGATCAAAACCAGCTTCTATTTTTAAAAGACTATTAATCAAAATTTGGTATATTTCTTGATTATATTCATCTTTTACCACCTGTTGAACTAATTCAGTAATAAAAGTGGCATAGGAAATACTCTTAATATCCCTCCTAATATTTTTAAATACATTTATAACATCAACACTAATTAAATTAGATAGTTTATCTTCTTTATAATAAATATGAAAATGGCCATAAGTTAATTTATCACTGACCGCTCTTAAATTATTTTTTAATCGTCTAGCGCCTTTGGCGATCATACTAATAAGGCCGTATTCCTTTGTTATGACTTTAAGTATTTTACTTGATTCACTATAATTATATTCACCAACAATAACGCCTTCCACTTTCTTAATCATCTTTGTCACTTCTTTCTGTTTTTATCTAGTTTTTTAGCTAAAAGATAGTACCTAATCGCTCCCGTTTTACAAAATAAAGTCCACGTAATATTTCTCATCAATAACCCACCTTTCATTTATATAGTGAGTTACTATTTTGATTATTATACTAATGGTTAAAATTTATGAAAGCCAAATTCTGATAAATACTTCTCCTTATCACGCCAATTTTTAATAGTTTTAACGTATAAGGATAAAAAGACTTTTTTATTAAAAAGGGTTTCTAGTTCAAGGCGTGCCTCACAACCAATTTCTTTTAACTTACTACCACCTTTACCGATTATTATTTTTTTTAAATTTTCCCGGTCAACAATAATTAAGGCACTGATACCAATAATATCTTTCTTCTCTTCCATGTGTTCAACTAGGCAAGTTATCGCATGTGGTACTTCTTGACTGGTATAGTTTAAAACCTTTTCCCTTATTATCTCTGATACTAAAAAATTCTTTGAACTAGTGGTAACTTTATTACTACCATCAAAATATTTAAGATTATCTTGTAAATAACCCTTAATAATATTAATTAAACGGTCAACATTATCAACCTTTAAAGCGGAAGTCGGGACTATCTCACTAAAAGGATATAAATCCTTATACTCACTTATTTTTAACCATAATTGTTCTTTACTTATTTTATCAATTTTATTAAGCACTAAGATAACTGGTTTTTTTATATCTTTTAAACGATTAATAACAAATAAATCACCACGACCTAATTTTTCACTAGCGTCAACCATAAATAACACTATATCCACATCGGTCATTGATACATATGTCTGTTTATTTAAATAATAGCCCAATTTATTTTTAGGTTTGTGAATACCGGGGGTATCAACAAAAATAATTTGGGCTTCATCATCATTATAGATACCCTGAATAATGTTTCTGGTAGTTTGGGGTTTATCAGATATAATCGCTACTTTTTGACCAATAATGGCATTTAACAATGTTGACTTTCCAACATTAGGGCGCCCAATAATACCAACAAAACCACTTTTCATAAATCTAAATCTTCTTTCGTAAAAGGATAAGGAATTATCTCCTTAATTAACATTTTCTTTTCTTTACCACTACTAGTTAATAAAATTAATTCTTGATTAGAGTCAAAAAACTCACTAATACTTTGGCGACATAAAAAACAAGGGAAAGCCACCTCATCAGTATCAACCATAATAATTAAACTCTTAAGGTCACCTTTTTTATAACCATTACTAACCGCATTATTTATCGCATTTCGTTCGGCACAGATAGTCGCACCATACGAAGCGTTCTCAACATTAACCCCTTTAAATAATTGATTATCGCAAGTAACTACTAAGGCCGCTACGCGGTAATGTGAATAAGGGGCATAGGCATTTTCTAATAACTGTTTTAACTCATTAAAATATATCATCACCATACCTCCCTTCGTTGATAATTTAAAAAAGAAGAACAATCAATTTTGGTAAGAAGATGGCTAAACCACCAATAACAGCTACTAAAGACAGAATAAAAACAGCCGCTGAAGCCGTATCTTTCGCCACTTTGGCGAGGGGATGAATATTTGGTGAAATCAAATCAATGGTCGCTTCAATTGAAGTGTTTAATAATTCAATGCCCATTATTAACCCAATTAACAATAATAAAAAGAGCCATTCCGTACTACTAATGTTTAAATATATTCCTCCCACAATAACTAAGATAGTTGCCCCCACATGAATCGTCATACTCTGTTCATAACGATAAGCATAGGCTAAACCGTCAAAGGAATACTTAAAACTGTTAATAAACCTTCTTAAACCTTTCTTTTTATTTTTATTGCGTACATCCATATTCATTTAAAATATCCTCCTGCTTCTTATTCATTATTTTTATATCTTTTGTCATTTCATCATTATAACCTAACAAATGTAGAAACCCATGAACCATTAAGAAAAAAAGTTCCTTAACCAGTGGTTTTTTTAATAACTGGGCTTGTTCTTTAGCCTTATCTAAGGAAATAAAAACATCACCTAATAGTCTTTTACCTTGATAATAATTAACTTTAGAATCTTCTAGTCTAAAACTAAGCACATCAGTTTCTTTATCCAGCTTTCGATATTGTTTATTAATCGCTCGTATTCTATCCTTAGTCACTAAAACGATACTAAAAGCTAACTTATCATTAGTCTCATGAGTTACTACTTTATTAATTAAAGCTTGTAAATATTTTATCTCTGAAGCTAAATCTTCACTGGTTTGATTAAAAAACATTATTTCGTTAATAATAAACACCCCTTATTTCAAATAACCAAAGGTTAAAAAAATAACCAAGGCTATTATCCCTACTATTATTATATTAAGAAGATGGGTGTTTTTCAATGCCCGCGGCAAACTCTTGACAAAACCTTTACCACTGATGTAAAGGAAATAACCAACTAAAGCACCCACCACATTTAATATAACATCATCAACATCAAAGACCCGACCAATAATTAATTGAGTATATTCAATTGATAAAGAAGCAATTAAGGTTAAAATAAAAACAGGCCATATCTTTTTTAATTTTAAATAATAAGTGACAAAAAAACCGTAAGGGATAAACATTAATAAATTGCCAACTACATTACGATAAAATAAAGGCGAACCAATAGTATAACGAGAAATTTCCTTAAAGGGAATTAAATTTTTAGTTGATAAAGGGACATCTTGCCAAGTCACAATTTGGAATAATAATAAAATGTAAACTAAAAATAATAAACCCATAATTTCTTGATATAAAACAAACTTACGGCGATATTTAATTAACCAAGCAATTCTAATTGAAACAATAATAATAACCGCAATCATAATAATAGGCCAAGTAAGTTTTAAAATATTGATAATGTTTTGTGTTAACATATTTCACCTTCTAATTCTCCTTTGGAATAAACATTTTACTTATTCCAATATCTTCATATACTGAAAAAAATATTTCTACTATTATTTTACTATTTTCGACGCGCGTTTTCAAACTTTTCCGCTTAATTATTTTTTCACCAGTTTCTAATGAAGCCTCTATTTTTTTAGTCGCGAGTTGAGTCGCCTTAATCAAAGCCTCTTCATAACTATAAGAACCCTCACTAACAATCATTTCTTGATGGTGTTCATAACTTAAATTAAACGGCAAAAAAGGATGTGCCACCATTATTTTTTTTATCACCTCTTTGTTAGTAAAGGGATGAAAAACTAAAAAGGGCCAATGATAACGCATAAAATTAACTACTACTACTTTTTTTCTTTTACCGGTAAGATATTTATCCTGATAAATTAAAGGATATTCAACCCTAACTTTATACCATACTTCCGCAAAAACCCGACCTTCCGCCCGAACATTTGTTATAACTTCATCATCTTGCTTAAAACTGCCACTAATTAAGATATCCCCTGGGGCCACATATTCATTAATATATCTAACAATCTCACCACTACTAGCTTCAATGGACTTAATAATACCCTTTTTTTTCGCGACAATATGTTGGTAATTATATTCTTCTTCCCGCTTGTTTAATTTCCTTTCTTCTACTTTAATAATATATTTAGTTCCTAGTGGCACTATTTCTAGCCATTCAATAACATCACGGTTATTTTGTAATATCTTGGCTTTAATTACTTGTAAATGGCGAAACTTTTTCCGAACAGTTAAGCGTTTAATTCCCTCATCAGCCAACGCCGTTTTTATTAAATTCCTAATATTACTATTAGTATGAATAATCTCTAAATCAAAGATAATATTTGATAGTAAAAATAAAATAACATAACCAAGCAACACCATAATGATAAAGACTTTATGAACTCGCCATAACTTTTTAATTTGCCATTGTCCATATAACGCCACTTCTTGAAATTTATAAATAGTTTTTAACTTCTTTAATTTTTCATAATCTTCCTCACTAACTTTTATAATTACTTCATTTCTCTTTGGATATTCAATCGCTATTAAATTTATCTTTTTCTTATTTAAGGTCTTAAGAAAACCAAATATATTCTTCCCTGTAATTCTAAGACAAACATAATTTTTAAACCCTAAAAAAAAATTACTATTCACTTTCTGACCCCATCTCAATTGTTTTTAATTGACCAGTAATTAAAATTTCCTGATCAACTAGTTTAGTAATCAGCAAATTATGACCATTAATATTAATATAACCGTTGGCATATTTAAGTTTAATGGTTTTCTCATCAACACGCATAATTTCTATATAATTACAAATATATATACGGCCAATTTCAATAATTATCTTTAATCCTTTGTCATCAATATAATCAGTTAGCCTTGTTATTATATTCATCTAACCACCTAATAAATAATATTAATAAAAAAGACTTCTTATGAAGTCTATTTAAAACTACTATCTAATATTGATTAAATTAATTATTCTTCTCCCACTCATACAATAAATAATGGGTCTCTATCATGCCTAAAGCTAAATAAGTATCCTTAGCTAAATCATTATTTCTTTCCACGTAAAGTCTTAAGCCACAAACTTGCTCATTTTCTTCGGCTTGTGATTTTACATACTCATACAAGGCTTTAAATATTCCTTGGCGACGAAACTTTTTGTCGATATAAACGCTTTGAATCCACCAAAAATAACCATTGCGCCAATCACTCCACTCCTTAGTTAACATAATTTGCCCAATAACTTTATTATCTTGTTCATAAACATAATACATAGCTACATCTTCATTAACTAAAGCGGCCTTGACACCTTGATAAATTTTATCATAGTTTAAAGTTAAGTCCTCTGATTCTTTCGCTAAGTCTAAGTTAAATTGGACTAAATCCGATAAATCCCTCAACATCGCTTTTCTAATCATTTTTATCTCCTTAATTATTATATTTTTAATTATAATATACCATTTTTTGTTTGTAAAGCGACCTATTGCATCTTAAAAAACTTTTTTATTTCCGCCGCATCACTATAGGGTATATCCTTGCCTTTAATTGGTATGTACTTATCATGGCCGCGCCCAGCGATTACAACAATATCATCAACTTTTGCCATTGATAAAGCCTGATGGATAGCTGTCCCCCGGTCGACTATGCGTTCATAATTATTAACCTTCTTATCTAATTGTGATACCATCTCATTAATAATATCATCAACTTCTTCAAACCGTGGGTCATCCATGGTAAAGATAACATAATCCGATAAACTAGTGACCACTTGACCGGTAATAGGGCGTTTACCTTTATCTCTTCCCCCCGCTGAACCAGTAACCGTAATG
>JAQVDA010000043.1 GCA_028698535.1 Bacilli bacterium | reverse complement strand
AGTTATTTTTTTCAATACTGACAATCTCCGTCTTGATATCATCACTAGCATTATTCATAAAGTCTTTATAATTGTCAGCCCACTTACTATATATATCACTAATGCGGTCTCTAATCATAGTGCGAAAGCTATCAACGGCCTCTTGTGATACCGTAAAAGGGATATTTCTAACCCCAAGAATATTTTTTAACTGGGTAATATCTTCCTTTGATAAGGGTGAACCATGAACCTTATTAGTTCCCGCATCAAGGGAGCCTTTACCAATAGTAGTTTTAATTTCAATTATAGAAGGCTTATTAAAAACATTTTTAGCTTTCGTAATAGCTTTATCAAGGCTAATAATATCATCACCATTTTTTACTAATTGGGTGTGCCAACCTAAGGCTTTAAACCTTCCTAAAACATCTTCAGTAAAAGTTTTATTAGTACTACCATCTAAACTAATGTTATTAGAATCATATAAGATTATTAATTTCCCTAGTTTTAAAGTTCCCGCAAGTGATGCCGCTTCGTAAGAAACCCCTTCCATTAAATCACCATCACTACATAAAACATAAGTGTAATAATTAAAAATATCCTTACTAGTATCAAAAACACTTTTTTTCTTCGGGTTATACTTAGATCCTAAGTAACACTCAGCCATCGCCATCCCAACAGCACTACCCAACCCTTGTCCTAAAGGGCCAGTTGTCATATCTACCCCGGGAGTTACCCCATATTCCGGATGACCAGGTGTTTTGGAATGAAGTTGACGAAAGGATTTTAAATCATCAAGAGTTAAATTAAAGCCAGCCATAAATAAAGTGGCATAAAGTAAGGCGGAGCCATGACCCGCTGATAAAATAAAACGATCGCGATTAATCCATTTTTCATCCGTTAAACTAAAATTAAGATGTTTTGCATATAAAGCATATATTATCGGTGCCGCCCCTAAGACGATTCCTGGGTGTCCACTAGCCGCCGTATCAATCATATCAATACCTAAGGCTCTTATATTATCAATGATTTTTTGTTCATTTGGATTCATTTCATCACCCTCAATATTCTACATATATGTTAATATTATAACATATAAAAGCAAAATTAAAATAAAAAATACCGTTAAAAATCGTTACGGTATAATTAATATAATTTTATTAAGTAATTGAAAACAGGAACATTCTTTAATTAACAAAGTCAATTCCTACCATAAATTTATCACTAAGGCATCTTTTTTTATATAATCATAATTTTCCTCTAATTTTTCAACCCTCAATATTAATGCATAAGTAAGACTCGCGACAATAAGATAAAATAAAATAAAACTCCTATACCTAAAGATTAAAGCCATTATTTCCCTCCTAACTTGCCCTTATCTTACTACAAACATATGTTCGCGTCAATGATTTTACGAACAAATGTTTGACAATTGACACTTTATATGTTATGTTGACTTTAGAGTGCTAAAAGGAGGTTCTAATGGAACTACTTACTAACAGGCAAAAAGAAGTATTACAGTTTATTAAAAAGGCGATTGTTAAAAAAGGGTATCCCCCAACAATTAGGGAAATTGGTAAGGCTATGGGTTTGTCATCACCGGCTACCATCCATACCCATTTAGCGAATTTGGAAGCTAAGGGTTATTTGCGGAGAAATGAAACTAAAAACAGAGCAATTGAATTATTAGTAGAAAATGAATTTATAAACAAAGATAATGATGTTGTTTTAGTTCCACTACTTGGAACCGTGACTGCCGGAAGCCCAATTGAAGCTATTGAAAATCCAAGCGAATTTTTTAGTTTACCAGTAAACTTAATTCCTCTTAAAGCGGAAATTTTCACCTTATTAGTAGAAGGCGATAGTATGATTAATGTGGGTATATATGATGGTGATGTTGTCATTGTTCAAAAACAAAAGGTTGCTAATAATGGTGAGATAGTAGTAGCTATGACCGATGAAAATACGGTCACCTTAAAAACCTTTTATAAAGAAAAAGATTATTTTCGTTTACAACCGGAGAACAATACTTTTGAGCCCCTTATTTTAAAAGAGGTCACTATCTTAGGAAAAGCGATTGGTTTATACCGAAAATTATAAATAGTATTTCCTCGTCTTACCGTATATTAATTCTTCATTATGATGGGTAACTTTTTCTGGTTCTCTATTAACATATTCTTGTTCACTACTAACGCGATGACGCGCGACAGAAGAGTCAAACCCGACTGGAAAGCGGGCTTTTTTTAATTTGGTAATGTTTTGGTTAATAACATCAATAATGGAACCACCAACAAGTTGATGGCAAGCGGCACTGAGAACTAATAATAATTCACCTGTTTTAGCGATAACTGTTTCTCTTGATGGTGTTCCTAAAAAGTTACTAACAAGAGCGGGAATTATCTCCCAATCATCAGTAAGGAAGTCTAAATGGCCGTATTTTTCGGTTCCTAAATCATCAAGGATGGTTAAAGGCCAGTCAACTGTTTCTTTTTCGCGATATAAACAGTTAGGATCTTTTAGTAATTGACAATATTCTAATATATCAGTAGTAATAGTCTTCGGAGTCGTTAAAGTTCTATTAGTAATTAAGTACTCACCCACTTCATTTAAAGTGATGTTATAAGAAGCTGATAAAGAAGCCGCTAAATACCAACACGCATCACCTATTTCATCAGCAAAAATTTCCTTTAACGCTTTAATCCGTTTGGTTTGTTGATTATTTATTCTATCAATAATTAAATTAACATAATAAGGGCCCTCATTGCCATAGGCACTAATAATAGTTTTATTTATAACATCAAAAACAATTTGGTCATGATTTTCATTTCCCTCAAAATCAATATTTTTAATCGCTTCAATACACTTTAACCTGACTTTTTCATGTTCAGTAGTCATAATATAGTTAACCGCTTCAATATAATCAGTAATTAAATTATTAATCTTATGGTGTTCCATTTTCTTTAACGCATCAACAAATTCACCCGTTTCACCATAAAGGCCTTCGCGACCATTACGGCGCATATGAATAAGGGAAGGAAAATCAACCATGGTTCGTCTGGCGGCCACTTGGTATTCTTTGAAAGTTCTAACCTTACCCGGACTAAATGATCTAACAATTTTTTGGCCTAAACAACCACTGCGACAAATACTAAAATTATCACAATTTAAACATTCCGCATGGTGAGATAACCTTAAATTTCTAACTTTTTGAAAATAAAATGAGGCATATATATCTTTAAGACTAGTATTATATATATTACCACCAAAGCCCGCTAAATCAATGTATTTCATCGCATCACAAGGGTAAACCCGCCCATCATAACCGATAATCATCACTTCATCACCCGCAATACAGGGTGAATGATTTATTCCTAGTATATTAAAAGGTGATCCCTGACGAATAAAATCAGGGTATTGGGCGCTTAGTTTTTTAATATCGTTTCTTAGATTGATTAGCTCTTCTTTTGATAAATCTAATTCTAAAGTGCCCCGGCCGTGAGGAATATACCTTAATAGACTCATTGAACCTCTATTTTTAGAATAAGTGTTTTCATGCATTAACTGGCATGTTTCTTTTAGATTACTAATGGTATCAGTGGTTATGACGTGGTGAAAACTAAGTTTTGAGTTAATCGCTCTAGATAGTTGATAAATATATTCTGATAAGTTATAAGAAGATATATCATCACTTTGGCTTAAATTAATCGCCGTTGAATATATTATTTCATCAAGCCCTAACGCGGATAATTCCGTTAATAGTTTTATATTTTCATCCGTACGATAACACATCGTATATAGTTTTACCTTTAAGTCATAGTTAGTTTTTATATGTTCAACCACTCTTTTAAGATTATTATAAAGAGTGGGTTCACCCCCGGTTAAAACAATACTCTGCGCTTTCATATCCGCAATTTCTTTTATAATTTTCACTATTTTTTCATAAGGTAACTCAATACAGTTATCTAAATATTTAGTTGCATTATTAGAACAATGCTGACAAAAACGATGACACAAATTAGTTAATTCAATTTTTACTTCCTTTAACATAATAACCCCCTAAAAATAACTATATGGTATAAATAAAAGCCATATATAATAAGAAAACAAAAATACCAACACAAATAATAATACCATTAAGCCTTTCGGTAAAACTACTTTTATATTTAACCCCAAGGGCTGAAGCCATTGATATACCACCAATTAAGCCACCAATATGAGCGGCATTATCAATCCCGGGAATAATAAAACCTAAGAATAGATTAATAATAATTAAAGGGACTATTTGTGTCTGCATAGTGTTACCTAGATAAACACGGTAATGATAACCAAAATATAAAAGCGATCCTAGTAAACCAAAGATAGCGCCACTTGCCCCCGCACTAATAGCATTAGTAAATAACATAGACATTAAGGCACCAGTAATACCACTGAATAAATAAATAAGTAAGAATTTAGATTTACCAAAAAAGGTTTCTATTTGAGAACCAATGATATATAAAATGTAATTATTAAAAAATAAATGAATTAAACCAACATGGAGAAAGGCACTTGTAATAAGGCGTAAGTATTGTCCACCTCTTACTAATGGCGCAAGTAAAGCTCCAAAGCGTAATAAGGTAAGGGGATCATTACTGCCCTTGCCGATAGTTTCCATTAACAGATACATAATGATATTAATCGCAATAATTAAATAAGTGACAATGATTGGTTTTGGTTTAAAGATATCATTATTTTTTTTACTATCTTCTTGATTTTTCTTGTTTATTTCGGCGGTTATTTTCGAAAATAAGGCAACACCTTTTTCATTATATTTAAGTTTAGTCTTCATTAAGGGGAATTCGGCCACAATAAAATCATATTTTTTTAAATCAGCCTCAGAATTGATATGAACACAATCAATAATGCGATCTGATTCTAATTCAACATTATCACCTAAATCAATAAAAATACTTAAGACTTTCATTTTCCATAACAACATCTTTCTTTTAATCATACTAGTTATTTTTTTAGTCTTAAATATATCAAAATCAAATTGCTCATTATTGTGGATATGATTAGTAACAATCCGGACAATCTTATATGAGCTATCAACATTTTCTAACCATATTTCATTTTCGGCTCCATGTAAAATAATAGGGTTATACCCCTCAATGGTAATGAAATAATGTAATAACTTCATCACAATTTCATTTTTATTATCAACACTTAATTGTGTCATTAAACCACCCTCTTAACCTTTTTTTGTTATCATTATTTATTATATCATAATTCAGCTTGATACTTACTTATTGTCTGTTCTATTTTTTCCGGTAAGGAAATAGTAAACTCTAAATATTGCTTAGTAATGGGATGAGTAAAACCAATTTCTTTAGCGCATAACATCTGACCACTTTGGTCAATTAATGGTTTTGACCCATAAACCGGATCATTAATAATAGGATGCCCAATATAATTAAAATGAACTCTAATTTGATGGGTGCGACCAGTATCTAATTTGCAAGTCACTAAAGTAGCAGATTTATACCTTTCTATTACTTTAAAATGAGTAACAGCCTGTCTTGCATTAAGATTAGTCACGGTCATTTTCGTGGGGTTTTTAATATCGCGGCCAATCGGAGCGTCAATGGTCCCAGTATCATTTATAATAACGCCCGTTACTAAGGCTTGATAAATCCTTTTTATATTTCTCTTTTGTAAATCTTTCGCTAATTTAAGATGAACATCATTAGTTTTAGCCACTATTAATAAACCACTAGTATCTTTATCCAAACGATGAACAACACCCGGTCTAACATCCCCATTAAGATTAGATAAATTACTAGTATGATGTAATAAGGCGTTAACTAAAGTATCACGGTAATAACCAGGAGCTGGATGAGTCAACATACCACTAGGTTTATTAACTACTAATAAATAATCATCTTCATAGACAATATCTAAGGGGATATTTTGCGGTTTAATTTCTATATCGGTAGTAACGGGACCCTTAATAGTAATAATATCATCCATTTTAACCAGATAATTACTTTTAATATAATTATTATTAACGGTAATACATTTATTAGTGATTAGTTGTTGAATTTTACGGCGACTGATATTTAAGTGTTTACCTAAATACTTATCAAGACGCTCTTCCTTATCATATTCATCAACGGTTATTACTTTCATTGGTTTTCTCCTTCTTTAAAATATCGTAAATTATGATAATAACCCCAAATACAATAGCCATATCACTAATATTAAAAACAGGGAAACTATACCCAATAATATACATATTAATAAAATCAACTACATAACCAAATCGAAAGCGATCAATCAAGTTACCGATTATACCGCCCGCTAATAAGCCATATGATATTAAATTAACCTTTGAGATAACAGGTAAATTAATAATTGATTGATAAATAATAATTAAAGCCAAGAG
>JAQVDA010000042.1 GCA_028698535.1 Bacilli bacterium | reverse complement strand
TACCAAGCAAAAAGATAAACCAAATAAAAATGCCCTCTTCATAATTACTCCTATTACTTTCAAAATTATTATAACAATAACCCTAAAAATTTACAATATTAACCAATATTTTTAAGGAGCATTTCAAGTGAAGATATTATACTTTTAACTTTTTATTTAACATTAATACTTCACCGTTTACAATCGTGGTTAAAACCTCACTATTATTAGTAAGTAAAGCTACAAAATAATTATTAATTGGTTTATCTAACAGCTTAACAATAATTAAATCGGCTTTATAGCCCTTTTTTATTAACCCTAAATTATTAATTCCTAAAGCTTTCGCCCCATTAATGGTAGCCATTTTTAACACTTCAAAAGCAGTAATAATAGAGGGATCTTGATACATTCCCTTTGGTAATAAATAAACAAAAGGTAAGTGCTTAAATAAATTTAGGCTGTAACCACTACCGATTCCATCGGTTCCTATACAAACATTAAGATTAGCCTTTTTATATTTTACAATATCAGCGATACCACAACCTAAAGCTAAATTACTAAGCGGATTATGAACAATACTGACATCTTTATTTTGTAATTCTTTAATATTTTCAATATAAATACCATGCGCGAGAATTAATTTATTATTAAGTAAGGGTTTCAAAGCTCCCTTTGGAACCATTTTTAGTTCGTCTTTTGTTTCCATATAATGTATATGAATTGGTAATTGGTGTTTCTTGGCATAAGTACTACATCTTTTAATATATTCGTGGCTACAAGTATACAAAGAATGTGGACTAACACTAAATGTTATTAAATAATTTTTATCTTTTTCTTGGCAATAAATATTTTCAAACTCTTGGAATCTTTTATCCCCTTGGTCATCACTATCCATTAAACACCTTGTATATAAGCATCTTATCCGGCTTTTAACGATGGCATCAAAGTTTTCTCTAAACCCAAAATATTGATCATTACAACAAGTAGTACCCGTTTTTATCATTTCCAAACAAGATAAATAAGTAGCCGCCCCTATTTCTTCATTAGTCATTTTAGCTTCCGCCGGCCATATTTTATTATTTAGCCAGTCCATTAATTTTAAATCATCATTAGTATTGCGAAAATTATACATTCCGAGATGAGTGTGAGCATTGATTAAACCGGGCATCACTATATTACCTTTGGCGTCTATTATTTTGTCGCATTGACCATTATAATGAGGTGTTACCTCTTGGATAATATTATCCTTAATAACAATATCCCCTTTAATTATTTTTTCGTTTTCCATAGTTATAATAATACCGTTTTTAATTACTGTTACCATTTTTAAAGCCCCTATCTTTAAATAACTTATTTTTACTTCTATATCTATTATACATTATTTTAATTAGGCCTAATAGTAATATTAAAGATTTTTATTTTCTGTTTTTTTATCACTAAAAGAAAAAATACTTGATATTAAAAAAACAACCAAGCAAAGATAGATAAAAGAAGTAATATCTCCAATAAAGAAGAAGGCTAAAAAAAGGAGGAATAATCGCATTAAATTAAGGGTGATATCATGGGCAATTAAAAATGATGGGATATAATAATTTTGACCTAAAGAATATATATTACGCGTAATAGTAGTCATATGCATACGGGCGATAAGGCCTTCAAAAAAAACAATAATAATCATCAGCAATGGATTAGTAATGTGTAATTTTATAAATAAAATAAAACTTAATAAAAGAATAGAGACCCGCAAGTAATCTTTTTTTGTTTTATCAATTTTTCTCGCAAAAAAGTAAACAAAAATACTAGCTGCAAGGCCAATGACAACATTAACAATCCCCACATAACGATAAGTCTCCACTACTTTTAAATAGATAAATAAAGGAAAAAAAATAACCATTAATTGACGTGCTTGATCTAGCCCAATTATAAAAAGACTATTTTTAGGTGTAGTAGAAATTACCTCTCGAAGATTGATTGGTAATTTATTATCTGTTTCTTTAAGATAAAAAAGAGGAATAATACTAATCAAAGCCGTAATAGTGACGATGATAGTTAAAATTTTTAACCCCCAATGTTCAATAATTAAGGCGCCTAAATAAGCACTTGGAATTAAGGCTAGTTGGGTAGTAATAACAATACTTCCAACACTATTGGCAAGATTATCTTTTGATAAGATGGTTAACGCATAATAATGTCTTCCTGGCCAATAAGTTTGATTAAAAAGAGCAAAGGCAAGGGGTGTTATAAAAAATAATAAGGAGAATTTGTTAATTATAGATAATAAATAAAAGCTTACTCCAAGCAAAAGGGCACTAATAATTAAAAGTAGTTTAAATTTTATGGTTTTTCCCATCCAAATAATAAAGTAAGATATAAGTAACATAACACTAAACTTAAACACAAAAAAAAGAAAAATTTGTTTTAGATTAAAACCTTGGTTATATAAAACAATGGGGATATATATCTCTGATAAGGCGGTCGCCAAAACAGATAAGAAAATAAAAAGTTGATATTTATGTTCTTTAGTTAATAATTGGCGCATCTAATCACCTCTTTAAATAGTATTACGCAACATTAAAAATATAATGATATAATTATAGCGAGGTGTGTTATGACAAATCCATTTCCGTATTCTAGTGATAATAAAAGGTATCATACCCTAAATTATTATTGGCACGAAAAATTCGGTTTGAAAGTATTTAAAGTTAATCTTAACGCTGGTTTTAGTTGCCCAAATAGAGATGGGACGAAAGGCTATGGTGGTTGCACTTTTTGTTCGGATTTAGGGAGTGGTGATCTAGCGGGCAATAAAAATGATGATTTAATAACCCAGTTTAATAAAATAAAACAGCGGTTGCATAAAAAATGGCCTCATAGTAAATATATTGGTTATTTTCAAGCTAATAGTAATACTTATGCCCCGGTTGATGTCTTAAAACAAAAATATGAACCTATTTTGAAATTAGATAACGTTGTGGGTTTAACGATTGCGACTAGACCGGATACTATTACTAAAGAGGTTTTAGATTACTTAGAAGATTTAAATAAGAGAACATATCTAACTATTGAATTAGGCCTACAAACTATTCATGAAAGAACGGCTAATTTAGTTAATCGTTGTTATCCTTTATCTTGCTTTATAGAGGCCGTCAAACAACTACGTAAGCGTCATATTGAAGTAGTAGTCCATATCATAAATGGTTTACCTTATGAGACAAAAGAGATGATGTTAGAAACGATTAAGTTTTTAGCGACCAGGGATATTCAAGGCCTAAAAATTCATATGTTATATCTTATAAATGGAACTAAATTAGCAACCTTTTATAAAAAAAATACACTTCCCATCTTATCTAAAGAAGAATATATTGATATTGTTTGTGAACAACTAGCCCTACTACCACCAAAAATGGTAATTCATCGTCTTACTAGTGATCCAGTGGAGGAGACATTAATTGAACCAAAATGGTTATTAAAGAAATTCATCGTTTTAAATGATATTGATAAAAAATTACATCAAAGTGATATCTATCAAGGGTTTAATCTAAACATATTAAATAGATTTAGACAAATATTAAGAGGTAATTTACAGAAAAAAGATTTAGTTATTGATGCTACTGTCGGGAATGGCAATGATACCTTATTTTTATGTAATATAGTAACTGAAGGTCATGTTTATGGGTTTGATATTCAAGATACGGCTATTAATAATACCACTAATTTATTATTAAAACATAAAAAAAATAACTACACCCTATTTAAAGAATCCCACAGTAATATGATTAAAGTTCTGCCAACATTAAAGGATAAAGTCAGTGCCGTAGTATTTAATTTAGGTTATCTACCCGGTGGTCATAAAAAAATAACGACTAATTATCAAACAACCATTAAGGCCATTAGAAATAGTTTATGGTTTTTAAATAATAAAGGGATTTGTTTAATTGTTGTTTACCCCGGACATAAAGAAGGGCAAAGAGAAGCGATTGGAATTGATAAATATTTACTTAAAATAAAAAATGATTATCAAGTAAAATATTATTATAATACTGTTAATAACAAAGCCCCTTATTTAATTAGTATTAAAAAACCCGTTAATAAGTAACGGGTTTTATTTTTTCTTCTTTAATTGAGTTATGATACTACCAATAATAATACCAGCTGAAGCCATAAAAATAATAGAAAAACTTAAATTTAAGTCAAATAAAGAGCTAATTAAAATACCTAAACCGGTACCAAGCATTAAACCCAGACTAACGTAAGTACCAATACTATTATTTTTCAATTTAAACCTCCTTAATTATTCTTTATCCTTTTTTTCTAGCAACTCAGCCGCACTAGTTATTAGGCCGGCCATATTTTGAATATCAGACGGGATAATGACTTTTGTAGATTTACCATCGGCGACTTTTTGGAAAGTTTCTAAACTTTTTAGCGTTAAAACGGCCTTATCAGCTTTCGCTTCTTTTAATAATTTAATACCTTCAGCGGTTGCTTTTTGAATCGAAATAATAGCTTCCGCCCTACCTTGCGCTTCTTTAATTTGTGATTCCTTTTTCGCTTCGGCCCTTAAAATAACACTCTCTTTTTCCCCTTCGGCCACCAAAATAGCGGACCTTTTTTCGCCTTCAGCCCTTAAAATTGATTCTCTTCTTTCCCGTTCGGCACGCATTTGTTTTTCCATCGCATCTAAGATGTTCTGTGGGGGAATAATATTTTTTACTTCCACCCGATTAACCTTAATACCCCAAGGATCAGTAGCCTCATCTAAAATAGATCTCATTTTCGAATTAATAACATCCCTTGATATTAAGGTTTCGTCTAATTCTAATTCCCCGATAATATTACGTAAAGTAGTAGCTGTTAGATTTTCAATAGCGCCAATTGGATTTTCAACCCCATAAGTGTATAACTTGGAATCGGTTATTTGAAAATAAACAACGGTATCAATCTGCATAGTTACATTATCCTTAGTAATAACCGGTTGTGGATCAAAATCACGAACAATCTCTTTTAAAGTAACCCGATTAGATACGCGGTCAATAAAAGGGATAATATAGTTTAAACCAGTTGTTAGGGTGCGGTTATAGGCCCCTAGACGCTCAACGACAAAGGTTTTCGCTTGGGGAACAATTTTAATCCCCGAAATAATAATAATAAATACGACTAATACAAAATATTCCATTAATTTTTCTCCTCCTTAATTTCTTTTACATTTAATTTAACACCTTCAATAGAAAGTATTTCGACCATTTGCCCCTTTTTAATAGTAGTCGCAGCTTTGGCACTCCAACGCTTCCCGCCTACCTTTACTTCACCAATAGTATATTTTGTTATATCTTCCGTCACAATTCCATGCTTTCCAATGACACTATCTAAATTAGTTTTTATAATCGTGGGCTTTAGATATTTAACTACTATGGGCCTTAATATTAACAGGGTTAACCCAGCTGTTAATAGAAAAACAATAATTTGTATATCTTGATTATCAGTAACCATAGAGACAAACATAGCCACAATGCCACCCGTAGCAAACCAAAGCGTCGTTAAATTAATAGTGACCGCTTCAATTATTAAAAGAATAATAACTACTAATAACCAGGTCCAAAACATATTATCACTCCACTTACCTAATTACATTATACTATAAAATAGGTAATAATAGGTATAATTAGTTAAAAAAGGAAAGAATAAAAAACTCCTTATATTTAAATAAGGAGTAAGGTACCTATTTTAATCAAGGCGGCGATAAATACCATCTAACTGATAACTATATTTTATTTTTGGATATTTGGTTAAAAACTTAACCATGGTTTGATTAGAACAATTGATTAAAACAACCCGAATACTAATCCCATTTAAATTAACCTTATCAATTTCTTCATCCAAGCCATAATCATTAAGAATAGTCAAATACTTCTCAACCAAGGTATTTAAGCCAGCTGTAATATCATCATTAAGAAAAATCACCTCCCCAACATGATATGATAAATATTCTTCGTACAGAGGGTTAAAATAAGGATAAATTTTTTTAATTTGTAATTCATATTTATTAAAGAAAGAAAAGAGGGAAATAAAATTCTTCGTCGTTAATTTTTGTTCATCAAATAAAAGATAGAAGTTACTATAATTAAGTGGGCGCTTAAATATGGCTTCATCTTTTTTAGCCCGCTGAAAAACCTCTTCTTCAATCATCTTAGTAACAGTCTCATCAGTTATTGCTTCCCGATAACTAGCATATATATTAATAATAACTAATAAGATAAAGATAAGTCCAAGAGGAATAATGCGATAAAATTCTTTCTTCATTTTACCACCTCATTATTATCTTTAACTAAATTACTTTTTTTAAACAAAAAAGAAAGTTCTCTTATGAAAACTCTTTTCGGGAGACTTTATATATAATTGTTTGATACTTATTGCTATTTATA
>JAQVDA010000041.1 GCA_028698535.1 Bacilli bacterium | reverse complement strand
GTTTTAAAATATTTACAAGCATCTGGTTATAAGACGGCGGTTGCTACCCTAAAGGTAGAAAGTGGTGCCTTAGCCATTTTAAAAGCTCATGATATGGATAAGTATTTTGATTTAATATATGGTGTTGATGTTAATAACACTTATTCTAAAGCTGATTTAGTACAAAAAGCGATGACAATCTTAAATATTCCCCCTAATAAGACTATTTTAGTTGGTGATACTGTTTATGATCTACAAGGAGCTGATATTGCTAAAGTTGATTTTTTAGCGGTAACTTATGGTTTTGGGTTCTCCTTACAGAATTTAGATTTACTTAATAATAAGGCGTTAATAGCCCATCATCCGCAAGATATAATTAAAAAACTAGAAAGTGTTGTTAGTTAAAAATAGTGTTTTAAACACTATTTTTTTATCTAATAAAATAAATTATTTTTTTTGCTATTTATTATTATTTTCGTTATAATGTTATATGAAGATGAAGGGGTATTATAGGTGATGTTATGGATATTAAATTTAATTCAATTACCGAGTTATATACGCGGTTACAACCCGCGTTAAATTCAAAAAGAAAAGAATTATTAAGAGATAATTACCATTATATTAAAAACGAAGATATTTGGAATTATTTAAAGGATAATAAATGGGTTCAAGACCGGAATTTATCTTTAGCGGAAATGGTGGATGATGTTTTAAGTTGTCAAAATGAAGCCATTGATAAATATGTTAAGGAACGCTTAAAAAAACAAGACCGGAAGGCTTATTTTAACGATTTAGAAGGTCTTTTATAAAGGATGGATATAATGAAACAAAAAAGAAACTTACTTAAAATACTATTAATAATCGCGATAGTTTTAACAACCGTACTATTATCATTTAAACCTGTTTTTAATCGTTTAACCTTTGGGCTTGATTTAAAAGGTGGTTTTGAAATTTTATATGAAGTTAGTTCAGTTGATGGTGAACCATTGACAAAAAATATGGTTAACAATACTTATCGGGTTTTAATGAAAAGAATTGATACTCTAGGGGTCGCCGAACCTAATTTAACCATCGAAGGAGATTATAACTTTATTCGGGTTCAATTAGCGGGGACCACGCGCGAAGAAGCGGGTGAGTTAGGGCGTCCTTTTACCCTAACATTTCGAGATACTAACGATAATCTATTAATGACAAGTCAAATCTTAAAAGCAGGTGGAGCTAGTCGGGCACAAGATAAAACGGGACGTCCAGCCGTAGCGCTTGCTATTCGTGATAATGATAAATTCTATGAAGTAACTAATCGAATTAAGGATTATCCAGATAACCGGATTGTTATTTGGCTTGATTTTGAGGAGGGAATTGACTCCTTTCAAAAAGAACAATATAACTGTGGTGAGTTAGATGATTTAAAAGGGAGTAAATGTTTATCGGCGGCAAGTGTACAGGAAGCCTTTGCCGGTGATGTTATTATTCAGGGTAATTTTACCTTAGCTAGTGCTGGTAAATTAGCTCAAGCCATTAATGATGGCTCTTTACCAACTAAATTAAAGGAGATATCAGCGATGACGGTGAGCCCTGAATTTGGCGAAGAAACTCTAAATAAAACTGGGGTAGCGGCGGTAATCGGGGTTTTATTAGTTATCTTATTTATGATAATTATTTATCGTGTTGCCGGGGTTATGGCTGGAATTGGTATTTTAATTTATACCGCGTTAGTTTTTCTAATTTTTAATATTATTGGTGGGGTTCTTACTTTACCAGGTATAGCCGCTTTAGCGTTAGGTATTGGTATGGCCGTTGATGCGGGTGTTATTACTTTCGAACGAATTAAAGAAGAATTAAAGGCGGGACGTAGTTTAGAAGGTGCTTTTAATATGGGTAATGAGCTTAGCTTTAGTGCAATTTTAGATGCGAATGTTACTACTTTGATTGTGGCTATCATCCTTTATATATTTGGTGAATTTAGCGTTAAAGGTTTTGCGACGATGTTAATTATTAATATTACAGTCACCATGGCCATAATCGTTTTTCTATTACGTTTTGGTTTAAAATTAATTATTAATACAAAATATTTTGATGATTTACCAAACTTATTTATTGGGTTAAAGAAAACAGCCATTAGTAATGTTACTAAAGGAGAAGCACCAAAAGAGCCCTTTTCCAGATTAAATTTTGTACGTTATTACCGCTTATTTCTTATGATACCATTAATTATTATCATAATTGGTTGGATATCAACTATCGGTGTTGGTTTAAACCTAGGGATTGATTATCAGAGTGGTTCTAATGTGAAGATACTTACTAACAACACTTTAAAGGTGCCACAGATTACCGCTGACTTTCAACAATTAGATTATCCGGTAAAAGCTATTAATAAGTATAGTGAAGGGATTATGATTACCACCCCTAATATTTTAAATGATAAAGATACTGCCCAATTAGAGACATATTTTAAAGATAAATATGGCGTTTCGGTGGAAACTAGTGTCGTATCAGCCAAGGCCAAAGAAGAGTTAGTTAGTAACGCTAAAAAATCTATTATTTATGCCTATTTAATGGTGATTATATACTTAACCGTTCGTTATACTTTTACTTACGCTATAGCGGCTATTATCGCCTTGATTCATGATGTTTTAATTGTCGTTAGTATTTTTAGTATCGCCCGCTTAGAAATATCAACGATGTTTATTGCCGCTATTTTAACTATTATTGGTTATTCCATTAATGATACGGTTGTTATCTTTGACCGTATCAAAGAGAATATTAAGTTAAAATTTAATAATAAGCTAACTAAAAAAGAAGATTTAGTAACCGTCGTTAATATTAGTTTACGACAAACCTTAATTAGATCTATTTATACTACCGTAACCACTCTGTTACCGGTTATCTCGTTACTTCTTTTTGGCACTTACGTTATTTTCAATTTTAACTTAGCCTTGTTAATTGGCTTAATCGTTGGTACTTATTCTTCTATGTTTATCGCAAGCCAAATATGGTTAATATTAGAGATGAGAAAACTAACCAAAGGTTATTTGGGACCTAAAAAGTGGTTTACTAATCTAAAAGATGAACTTGATGAGGTAGAAGTAAAGGGAATTAATAAATAAAAAGGAGGCAATAGTTAGTGTTACGTCGTAATAAATCATCATGGTTAGATAATGAGTTAATTAATAAATTAAGAAAATATCTTATCTTTGATAATATTAAATTAATCAATAAAGCCTTAATGATTTTAAATAAAGAACAAATTGATGAGGTGTTAAAACAAAAAACTATTGATATTGCTTTTATTTTAAGTGATATCAAAGCTGATAGAAACACATTAATAACCACTATTTTATATAATTTGTTTTGCCAAAACAAAATTAGCGAAGCTCTGATTGAAAAAGAATTTACCGCCGATATAGTATATTTAGTTAAAGAGTTAAGTAAGATTGATCAAATTAATCTAACGACTGATAGTCCCTTTAATGTTGATTATTATAAACGAGTTTTAATTGGTATTAGTAAAGATGTCCGCGTTATTATTATTAAATTAGCGGAAAGATTATACCATATGCGTCATATAGATGCCTTAAATCAAAAAGAACGCAAAACTTATGGGCAAGAAACCTTAGAAATTTTTGCCCCTATAGCCCATCGCTTAGGTATTCATTCTTTTAAAAATGAATTAGAAAAGCTATGTTTAAAAGTATTAAAACCAGATGTTTATAATGATATTTTAGAGAAACTAAAAAACACCGAATCAGAACGCGAAAGAGCCATTCAAGAAATGATTATGGCGATGAAGACATTATTAACCCCATCAAAAATTAAGTTTCAAATAAAAGGTCGCGTTAAAAGTGTTTATAGTATCTATAAAAAATTAGATAAGGGGCGCGAATTTAGTGATATTTATGATATTTATGCCCTCCGTATTTTAACCGAAAAAGAAACCGACTGTTATTTAATTTTAGGTTTAATTCATAGTCAATATAAACCAATTCCCAAGCGCTTTAAAGATTTTATAGCGATGCCTAAAGCTAATGGTTATCAATCATTACACACCACGGTTTTTGGTTTAAATGGGCTATTATACGAGATTCAAATTAGAACCTATGCCATGGATTTAGTAGCCGAATATGGCCTTGCCGCTCATTGGTCTTATAAAGAGAAGAAAAAATCTAATATTAAGGATACAGTTAGTAACAAGTTAGATTTATTTCGCTCCATTATTGATAGTCCGGAAGAGGAGATATCCTATGATGAATTAGTTAATAAAATAAAAGAAGATACTAGTAATACTAATATCTATGTATTTACTCCCAAAGGAGATGTTTTTGAACTACCATTTGATAGTACACCCATAGATTTTGCGTATAAAGTGCATAGTAATATAGGGGATAAAATGATTGGAGTGACGGTTAACAACAGAATAGAACCCCTTGATTATCCATTAAAAAGCGGGGACATTGTTAAAATAAACGTTAATAAAAATAGTCCTGGTCCAAGTAAAGAATGGCTTAAATTAGCTAAAACGGGGCAAGCCCGTAGTAAAATCAGAGCCTTTTTTTCCAAGCTTGATAAAATTAACTATATTGACAAAGGTAAAACAATCCTGGATAAAGAATTAAAAAAAAGAAAAATAACATCTAAAGAATTATTAACCGAGGCCAATATAAAAGAAATATTAACGAAGTTAAAGCTAAAAGATCTTGATCATTTATACTCTAGTATTGGTTCTAATCATTATCCCCCTAATCATATTATTAATATATTAACTAAAAAAGAAGAACCAATTAGTTATAAAGATACCTCTAATGTTACTAAACTACAAAAGATGAAAGACTTAATAATAGTACAAGAAATAGATAGTATCAAAACTAATTTAGCGAGTTGTTGTATGCCCATAATAGGTGATGATATCTTCGGTTATATCACCAAAAGTAGTGGGATAACGGTGCATTTAAAGAAATGTCAAAATCTAACTAATAAAAAGGAGCGCTTAATTAAAGTCCATTGGAATAAAGAAATAGATAAAAAATTACCCGCCCGTTTAACTATTCATAGTTATGATCGGGAGAAGTTATTAGTTGATTTAGTAGCTAAAGCAGGGGCTAGTAATATTAGTATTGATAGTGTTAATACTAGACGAAAAGATGATTTAACTATTTTTGAGTTAGTTGTATTAGTATCTAATACTAAAGATTTAACTAAATTCATTAATGACTTATATCAACTTCCTTATATTGAAAATGTAGAGCGAAAAATAAAATAAAAGACAAACATAGACGAAACAATTGACACCTAATAACGATTTTGGCAGGCCAAAGTGACGTAGGTAAATAATTAATAATGAAGTCGGGAGGTGTTACTATTTTGGGTTTTCTATGTTTGTTTTTTCCAGCCATTATAGCTGTATATATATTTAGTATAATTACTAAAAGAAAGGTAGGCATTAATTTTTTCTTATTATATTATGCTATTTATGTTATTTTGATAAATTTTATTATGATTAGCGTTTTAACTTTTATTTTTAATAAAAAATATTTAATATTACAAACCAATTCATTTAGTAACATATTTATATTAAAATATATAAGTTTAGCTATGTTATTAAGTTGTTTATTACCATTTTTATTTAAGGTAATAAAAGAAAACATTAATTTAATTACTAAATCAGTTCTTAGTGTTATAAATATAATTATAGCTAATTTAAAGCGTTTGAAAAAACCAGATTATTTATTTGCTATCGGTTTTATTATCATTTTATTTATCTTTTTTAATTTATTAATAACAACCATTTTATTTATTTTTAAAATAAATATAACTAGTTATAATTTTATAATGACCATTCTTATAACCCTAGGATTAGCCATTTATATAATGAGAAAGGACAAAACATCATTAAAATATATGATTATAATTATTGGGATTACGGCCTTAATAATTTTTTTAAGTATTTTTATAAGTGGTAAAACTTATGATTTAACGTGGGACGGAAATGCCTATCATAAAGTGGCAATTGGGCAATTAAAAGATGGCTGGAATCCTATTTATGAGGATATTGAAGATTTTAATAAAGCGGCTAGAAACCCGTTAAAATTAAGTCATGCCTATGGGCTTTGGAATAATCATTATGCCAAAGCATATTGGTTATATTCCGCTAATATTTATAAAGTAACTAATAATATTGAAAGTGGCAAAAGCCTTATGTTATTAGCGGGAATTAGTGGTCTTTTAATCTTCTTAAGTTATTTTAGTTTAAAAATGAATATCATTTATGCTTTTATTTTGTCTTTGTTAATAGTATTAAACCCTGTTTATTTCACCCAAATCCAAACTTATTATAATGATGGATTAATGTATATATTTTTATCTTTACTAATACTATCATTAACGCAATTATGTGATCAAACAAGAAAACAACTAACTTTAAAAAGATATTTACTTTATATTATGATTTTAGCCATTCTTATTAATATAAAGTTTACGGGTTTTGTTTATGCAGGAATTTATTCTTTAACATATTATATATATATATTAATTAAACCAAAATTACGAAAAGATAATTTAAAAAAATTAACAGGGTCGACTGCCATAGCCTTAA
>JAQVDA010000040.1 GCA_028698535.1 Bacilli bacterium | reverse complement strand
ACATGGAGGTGAAAGAATGCCGAATATAAAAAGTGCTAAAAAAAGGGTAAAAACAGCTACCAAAGCGAAAGTTTTAAATAACATGTATAAATCTAGTATGCGAACAGCGATTAAAAAGATAGAAAAAGCCTTAATTGATACCCCAAAAGAAAAAATGACAGATTTATTAGCCACAGCGCATAAAAGAATTGATAAAGCCATTAAAAAGGGTGTTATTCATAAAAATACCGGCGCCCGTAATAAAGCCCGTTTAGCGAAAAAGATAAATACTAAAGAGTAATATTTTGATTACTCTTTTTTTGTGTTAAAATAAAGTTGGTGATAAAATGCGCAAAAAAATTATTATTTTATTAGTAGTAGGAACTTTATTATTTGTCGGATATATTTTTAAAAGTCATATTCAGGCTGTTATTAACCAAATATTAATTGATCAGAAGAAAGTGACATTACCGGTAGCGAATGAATATAAACGCCATCATGATTTTTTATTTATCCAAAATACTACCGATTTTAAACCAAAAACAAAACAAGATTTGCTTAATATCTATTTTACTATCCTTAATTCTGGCTGGGATGAGTTTACATTTTATTGCCCTCCAGAATATAAGAAGTGTTTAAGTGATTTAAAAAAGATCGCTAGTGATAATACTTTATTATCACATTTGAATAATTTTGTTCATCCGTTTAATTCTTACCAAGAAATAAAGACCCGATATAATACCATGGGTTTAATTACCATTATGCTTGATAAAACTTATCCAGATGGGCAAAAATTATTAATTAAAAATAAAGCAAATGATATCTTAAATGATATTATTAAACCCTCTATGACCAGTAATGAAAAAATAAAAGTTATCCATGATTATATTATTAGGCATACTAAATATGCCGTTAATTATGAAAGCAATAAAAAAGATAGGGCCCAAACTAGTTATGGCGTTTTATTTAATGGTTATGGTACTTGTAATGGTTATGCGGATACTCTAGCAATCTTTTTAGACATGATAGAAATTAAAAATTATAAAATAGCGAGTGATACCCATGTTTGGAATTATGTTTATGTAGATAATAAATGGTACCATCTAGATGTGGCTTGGAATGACCCGGTTACTGAAGATGGAGAGGATATTATTAGTGATACTTTTTATTTAATCACCACCGAAAAATTAAAAGATATGAATATTAAAGACCATGATTATCCTTCGCATATTTATTTAGAAAAGTAACAAGTAATTAAAGGTGGTAATTTAAATAAGTCATTACCGCCGTAATGGTATTATTAAAGTTCTGTAAATCAACTAAAAACCAGTTAATGGTCATTTGGTTATTAAACCAAGTATATTGGCGTTTTGCATATCGTCTGGAATTTTGTTTAATTAAAGCAATTGCTTCCTCTTTAGTTATTCTACCGGTAAAATATTGATATAGCTCTTGATAACCAATCGTATTTAAGACTACTTTACTGTTAATATTTTGATTATATAAAGCTTTGGCTTCTTCAATTAAACCATCTTTAATCATTTTATCAACACGAGCATTAATTTCTTGGTATAAAATATCACGTGGTAAGGTTAAACCAATAAAGATAACCGGATATAATAGCTTTTGATTACCTTGATAATCGTTTTTTAGTTTATTATTACGCCTTAAAAAATTAATTAAACGCCGTCTATTATGAAGGTGAATATTACTAGCGGGATTAATTTCTTTAACCATCTTATATAACTTTTCATTATTATAGTCATCAAAGTTAATATCGCTTTCCTCAGTCTTAAATTGATAATCATATAACAAAGCTTTAATGTATAATCCGGTACCCCCAACAATAATGGGGGTTTTCTTTTGCTTAAAAATTCGGCTTATAACTTGACGACCCGCTTGTTGATATTCAAAAACAGAATAATCTTCCATTACACTTTTTAAATCAAAAAGATAATGGGGAATATTTTCCTTGGCCGTTTCTGTTATTTTGGCGGTACCAATATTTAGTTCCTTATATATTTGGCGACTATCAGCGTTAATAATAGCCCCATTTAGCTTTTTCGCTAGGGCAATTGATAATTTAGTTTTACCTACTCCCGTTGGGCCTACAATTACAATTATCTTATCCAATTACATCACCCTTTTAAATAATTTCTCTAATTCATATTTTGAATAATGAATAATTGTCGGGCGACCATGGGGACAAGTATAAGGATTGTGACAAGTTCTTAAGCGATTAATTATGGTTTCCATTTCCTTAACACTAAGGCTTTCGTTAGCTTTAACAGCGAGTTTACAACTTAGGGTAATCGCTACCTTTTCATTAAATTTTTCCATATTAAAGTCTTCCTTATCAATGATAATATCAATTATTTTCTTTATAGCGGTATCTTCATACCCTGGTGGTAACCACAATGGATGGGCCTTAATAGTAATGGTGTTAATACCCATATCGATAACATCAAAGTTTAAAGACTGTAAAATAGCCATCTTATCTTTTAAAATAATATAATCACTACTAGGCATTTCAATAGTTAATGGGATTAACATCGCAATGGTCTCATGATTAGTCTTACTTAACTCATTTTTATATATCTCATAATTAATACGCTCATTGGCCGCATGTTGGTCAATTAAATACATACCTAAATCATTCTGACACACAATATAGGTGCCATGAATTAAACCAACCGGATAAAGTTCGGGTAGTTTTTCTTCCTTTTTTACTGATGGTATTGAGTTATCATTATCATAGGTAGTTAATTGTTCATAAATAGCTAAATCAACCTCATCAGACGGATTTCTCTCTAAGTTAAAAGTCATTGTTTCATAAGAAACTGCTTCCTTTTTGATGGTAACGCTAGGAATTAAGGTAGTGGCCTCTAGTTGTTCTTTTATAACATTTAATAATAATGATTTTAAAGAAACCATTTTACTAAACTTAACATCTAACTTAGTCGGATGAATATTAACATCAACTAAAGACGGGTCAACATCAATATTAAGAATAATAATCGGATAACGATCATTTGGTTTATAAGTATAATAAGCATCATTAATTATCTTATTTAATTCCACATTTCTAACCACGCGACCATTAACAATAATAACCATGTGATGACGATTTGATTTAGTAATCTCAGGATAAGAAATATAGCCAGAAATATCATAATCATCATTACTACCCTTAATTTCAATCATCTTTTTGGTTACTTCTAAACCATAAATTTCATTAATAACTTTTAAAAGATTATTACTACCATCGGTATTTAATAAGACTTTACCATTATTAGATAAACTAAATTTTATATTCGGATATGATAAGGCCATTTTATTAACATAATCAGTAGCATTAGCTAATTCATAAGCTAAACTCCTTAAATGTTTTAACCGAGCCGGCGTATTATAGAAAAGATTTTGAACTGTGACTTCGGTCCCTACCCGACTATCGGTTTTTTCATTACTAACTATTTTGCCGGCGCGCATATAAATTAAAGTACCGATATCACCAGTACTAGTTTTTAAAATTATATCACTAACAGCGGCGATTGAGGGCAAAGCTTCACCCCGAAATCCCAGTGATTGAATCGCATATAAATCATCCTCATCTAATATCTTACTAGTCGCATGACGCGAAAAAGCTAAAATAGCATCCTCACGATGCATACCAACCCCATTATCAATCACTTTAATTTCCTTAGTTCCAGCTTCTATTAACTCTATTTTAATCGAGGTACTGCCCGCATCAATACTATTTTCAACGAGTTCCTTCACCACGGAAGCACACTTTTCAACTACTTCACCAGCCGCTATTTTATTAGCGAGATGTTCATTCATTATTTGTATTTTTATCATTATATCACCATTTTCTCTTTACATTACTTGCCCAAATTTATATGGATTATCAAAGGTTAATGTAACCCTCAGTCATATAATCATCCCCACATTTAAGATAGGATTTATATTCAAAAATTGGACCCTCAGACATTCTTTCAACGATAACATATCCATCACAAAATTCCTCTTCATTAACCGGGTTTTTAATTTTTTTAAGTAAGCCTTCGGCCACTAAATCGACTAAATAAACCGTACTTTGATCATTAACATTCTTTGGTAATAATTGTTTATTCGCGAGAAAATAACTCTCCCCGGCCTTTTGTAATAGGGTTTCATTAGTAATAAATACCTTATCTTCCGTTTCACCAATAATCTTAACAATAGCGGGTACAGCAATTAACATTATTATGCCAATAATAACAATTACAGCGAGTAACTCAATTAAAGTAAAGCCAGTTCGTTTCATATTCTCACCTCAATACTAATTAGATTATATCATTTATTAAAAGTACTATAAAGATTTTCCGCTACTTTTGTTGGTAATATATTAGTTAATTCCTCTAAGGTAGCATTCTTTATCTTTTCTAATGAACCATATTTTTTAAGTAATAGGGTTTTTCTTTTTTGACCTATTCCTGGGATACTATCTAAAATACTAATAGTGGCCCCTTTTAGGCGTTTATTACGATGATAGTTAATCACAAAGCGGTGAACCTCTTCCTGCATACGATTTAAAAGATAAAATAACGGTGTTCTAGGATTAATGGCCATATTAATTATAGGGTCTTGTCCTAATAATTCTTTAGTGCGATGAGATTCATCCTTAACTAAACCGGCTACTGGTATCGCTAATTTAAACCCATCTAGAACATCTCTAACGGCATTAATCTGAGCTTTACCACCATCAACAATAATCAAATCGGGTTTAGTTAAATTATCCTTTAAAACCTTAAAATAGCGGCGATAGATAATTTCTCTTAAAGCATTAATATCATCTTTAGTATCCGGGTTAGTAATCTTATAACGGCGATATTCTTTTTGATCGGGCTCGCCATTAGTGTAAACAACCAGACCCCCCACATACCAGTGTCCAAATAAGTGGGAACTATCAAACAACTCAATCCGATTTAATTGTTTAATTTGTAATTTTATCTTCAATTGTTGTAGTGCTTCATTAAGTTCCGCGTGATTATCCTTTACATTAAAACGCTGGTTATGGTAGTTAACCTTGGCGTTGTCACTAGCTAAAGTTAATATCTGTTTATACTTTCCTCTTTTTGGTTGTTTTACTTTAATATTTAAGGCTTGTTCCATAAGTTCTTTATTAATATCACTAGTGGTCATAATCGCCGTCGGCATTATTTTTCTTTTATCATAAAAAGTAATGATATATTCTAGTAGTTCTTCCGTTTTGTCATCAACAGTTTCAATTAAGTCATTAATGCGGCCAACTACTTTGCCCGCTCTTATAAAGAATACCTGAATTGACAGGATGCCATTATGCCAATAATGACCAAAGACATCAATATTATCGTTTGTTTTTAAATCAATTATCTGTTTATTTAAGGTTACCTTAATATCTTCTAGTATTTCCTTTAATTCTAAGGCTCTCTCATACATCATTTTTTGACTAGCGATAGCCATTTCTTTTTCTATTCTTTGGGTGATTATATGATGATTACCTTTTAAAAAAGAAATTATTTCCGCTTTAATTTGTTTTATTTTATCATCATTATCTTTATTAAGACAATATCCAAGACACTGATTAATATGAAAATAAAGGCAATATTCCTTGGGAAAATGACGGCACTTTCTTAAAGGATAGATTTTATTAAGTAAATTAACTACTTTCCGAGCCGCAACTACATTGGGATACGGACCAAATAGTAATACTTTTTTATGGTCTTTAATATTTTTTTCTCTTATTATTATTAGTCTTGGATACTTTTCATCAGTTAAGGCAATATAGGGATAAGTCTTATCATCTTTTAACAAGATATTATATTTTGGTTGATATTGTTTAATTAGGTTTAATTCCAAAAGAAGCGCTTCTAATTCGGAAGGGGTAATAATATATTCAAAATTAGTGGTTTCAGCCACCATTCTTTGTGTTTTTCCGGTATGTGCCCTATTAAAATAAGATCTTAATCGCGGTTTAATTTTCTTAGCTTTACCTACATAAATAATCTTATCATTAATATCCTTCATTAAATAACAACCTGGTTTTGATGGCACTAACTTTAACTTTTGTTTCAACATTATTATCACCATTAAAATTATAACAAATTTGTGATAATTTATATAGTGTTATATAATTATAACGGTGATTAGATGAACTATAGTATAAAAGAAGAAATAGTTAATGAATTAGTCATTAATAAATCAAGATTTATTGGAGTACTTAAAAAAATAAAGACCGAAAAAGAAGTAGCCATTGTTTTAAAAGCCCTAAAAAATCAATATAAAGAGGCTACTCATTATTGTTATGCTTATATTATTGATAATACGAAACGCTTTCATGATGATAATGAACCTAGTGGGACCGCTGGATTACCTATTTTAGAGGTATTAACAAAGAATAATCTTAATTACCTATTATGCGTTGTAATTAGGTATTTTGGTGGGGTTAAATTAGGAACTGGCGGTTTGATTAGAGCTTATACGAAAACGACTAGTGAAGCGTTAAAATTAGCCAAAATAGTCCCATTAATAAAAGGGCAAGTTATTAAAATTAAGTTTGATTATCCAGATATTAAAGTGGTTGATTATATTTTAAAAGAGAGTCAAATTA
>JAQVDA010000001.1 GCA_028698535.1 Bacilli bacterium | reverse complement strand
AGTTGTTATCAAATAAACATTGTAGTATAATAATTATTATACGGGGTGAGAACCTAATGAAGATTTTTAAAAAAGGATTAGTATCTAAAATAATAGTAATTATTATTGTCGTAGTATTATCAACTTCCTTGATATTACTTACTAAATTATTCTTTCCTAAGTTTGGTGATCCTGTTTATGGTAATAGACTTGACGGTATTGAAGAAGTAACTTTGGATGTTAATCGGCTAGCCGATATAAAAAACACCATTATCAATCAGAAAGAAGTAAATAATGCCATCCTTAATATTAAAGGGACTTTAATTAATATCATCATTGATGTTAAGGTTGATATTGATGTTGTTACGGCTAAGACAGTTGGTACTAAGGCGGTTACTCTTTTTTCATCAGCCGAACAGAATTTTTACGATATACAAGTATTTATAACTCAAAGTATTGAGACTGAAGAAACACAGTATCCGCTAATTGGTTATAAAAATAAGTTAAGTCCATCCCTCGTATGGAATAATATTAAATAAAGGTGGTTTTATGAAAACAAAAAGCAAGATTCTTCTGAGCCTAATTATGATTGTTATTATAGGCGTTTGTATATTAGCTATAATGATAAAAAACAGGCAGGGAGAAACGTCAACATTAACCATTTCCGAACTAAGATGGATTGAAAATAATAAAAACAAAGTAATTGATATTGCCGTTATTAACGATTTACCGATATTTGGTTATGAAGGCGAGGGTGTTTTTTTTGAGTTTATTAAAGAATTACAAACCGCAACACCATTAGAGTTTAATCTAGTACCATATCAATTTCAAACCAAGCCTTCATTAGGCGAGTATGTTTTCAAAGTTTTGAAGACTAATATTAATCCCCATAAAAATCAATTACTTATTTATCAAGATGAATACGTTGTAATAGGATCTAATAAAAATAAGCTAAATGCTATAGATGAACTAAGTAATAAGACTATTGGTTTTTTAAGCGGTGATGAGAATCTTATTACTGATTATTTATCAATTGCTACCAACATTAAATATACGTCTTATGAAAATAAAGAAACCCTTTTGACGGCTTTTAATAATAATGAGATTGAACTATGTATAGTACCTTATAATATATTTATTGATGAGATATTATCTCATAATAATTATCATATTGTTTTCCAACTAAGAGAAATTAATAAAAAATATGTTTTAGAATTAAGTAAAAATAACAAAGCCCTAAATTCTATTATCAAGAAGTATTGGTACGAGTGGCAATCACAACAACAAGAGCTAACTTATCATCATTATTTATTTAATTTATATTTAGATAAAATGAATATTAACTCAAAAACTAAAAATGCTTTTACTGGTCGCACTTATACTTACGGAGTATTAAAAACCTTACCTTATGAAATGTTGGTTGATGATCATCTCATTGGTATCAATGGTCAATATATTAATAAATTCAAGAAATTTGCTGGGTTAGAATTTGTTTATATTAATTATAAAAATATTAATGATTTAAAGCGGGATTTTGCCGCCGGTAAAATAGATATGGCATTTAATTATTATGATATGCAGACTGATAATTATATCAAAACTATGTCTCCTTTTAACGAAGAATATGTCTTATTAGGTCATAATAGTAGTGGTATTGCGGTTAATTCTTTGGCCGCTTTAAATAATGTCACGGTCTTGGTGGTCAAGGATACCTTTTTAGCTAAAGAAATAAGTGGTAATAAAAAGATAAAGATAAAGACTTTTAATAACTTTGAACAGTTATTACATAACTTAAATAAAAAGCATGTAGTCCTAATTGATCGAGGTAATTATGAATATTATAAAAATTCGGTTCTACTTGATTATCGTGTTTTATATAACCATAATTTACCTAAGGATTACACCTTTGTAATAAACAATCGTAATGAAAACAAAGTTTTAGCCAGTACCTTTGATCGTTTTATCGCCACTACTAATTATCAACAAGTTGAACAGGAAGCTCTATTAGAACTATTGGAGGACCCAGTTAAAGAGTATTATTTAAAAAATATTTCCCGCTATTTACTAGTAACTATTCTCGGTGTGTTGTTATTAATGAGAACTGTTATTGTTTTATATAAAAGAAGTAAGGTAACTAGAAAGTTAAAAAAAGAGGATAAACTAAGGTATACGGATCCTATTACTAATTTAAAGAACCGCGCCTATTTAAATGATCATATTAATCAATGGGAAGAGGGAAATATTTATCCGCAATCGATTATAATAGTGGATTTAAATAATATTAAGTATGTCAATGATAATTATGGGCATGAAGAAGGCGATAATCTTATCACAAAAGCGGCGGCGATTTTAATCAATAGCCAGTTAGAAAACAGTGAAATAATTAGAACTGATGGTAATGAGTTTTTAATATATTTAGTTGGTTATACAGAATCACAAACGTTATCTTACTGTCGTAAGTTATATAAGGAATTAAAAAATTTACCGTATGAATTTGGGGCAGCCCTTGGTTTTAGTATGATTGAAGATGAAATTAAAACGATTGATGATGCGATTAATGAAGCAACCTTAGATATGAGAACGAATAAAGAAGAACAAAAGGATTAATAATTAAAGGTGAGAATAACTAATGAAAAAGAAAACCCGACACTTTATGAAAAAAATAATCTATACTATTCGGCAACCAGAGATGGCTATTCTTCCGGGGCAATTAGCCTTTTTCTTTGTTTTATCAATGGTTCCTATTATATCTTTAATCGGTATTGTTGGGTCCTTTTTTTCTATATCAGTCGCTTCGGTTATCGATTTTCTTAATACCTCTTTTGCGGTTAATATCAGCGATAGTATGACGACTTTTTTCTTGGGCCGAGGCTTTGATTTACAATTGGGATTCTTTTTGTTAGGTACCTTCTTAATCGCGTCTAATGGCGCTCGTTCTATTATTATTACTTCCAATATCTTATATAATATTCCTAGCCAATATGAAGTAAAATTAAGAATAAAAGCTATTTTTTTGACTTTAATGCTTATTTTCCTTATTATTTTTGTTTTAATTGCTTTTGCTTTTGGCGGTTATATTTTGCAAATGCTACGGGATATCAATGTATCTAGAACAACAATTAATAACCTTTATTATTTATATCGAATATTAAGATGGCCTCTAACCTTTTTTGTTATTTATTTTAATATAAAATTAATTTATACTTTCGCCCCCGATAAACGAATTAAGAGTAAGGATGTAACTTATGGGGCTGTTTTTACCGCAGTTATGTGGATAACTACTACTAGCGTTTTTTCATATTATGTGGTTCACTTTGCTAAGTATGATGTTTTTTATGGCAGTCTATCTAATATAATTGCGATTATGTTTTGGATTTATTTATTATGTTATGTTTTTGTTTTAGGGATGGCTTTAAATGCCAATAAAAAGGAATTAGAAGTTAAATTTAATAAGAAATTATCATAAAATATAAAAAAAAGTTCACAATATTAATAAGCGCATAAATTATGCGCGAATAATACGGACTACATATTATTAAGTCTCCTTAATTTTACAGGTCGTATTATTGACAAGGTGGTTTTTAAAAAACCACTTTTTTCTTTGTCAAAAAGTTAAAAATATGTTAAAATTATTATCATACCGTGACTAAAAAAGATTAAGAGGTGAACTATGAAAAATATTATTATGCGAATAATTTCTAACTCACAAAAACGGTATGTATTTCTAAAAAATAAAATAAGTAATATTAAAATAAAGGAAATTAAAAAATATATTACCGCCGATTTATTATTACTTTATTTTTTTGTCGGAGCATTAATAAATTCTACTTTAGTTCGTTATTTAACCGTTAAGAATTACTTTGATATTAGACCAATATTAGCCGATATAACATGTATTCTACTAATTAGCTTGTTTAGTTATTTTATTAAACCAAAGGGCCGGTTTGCTTACTTTCTAATTTGGTCTTTTATTATTACCATTATTATTTTTATCAATTCAGTTTATTATACTTTCTATAATTCTTTTGTTTCTTTTTCCCTATTATCAACCTCTCTCTTTTTAGTTGATGTTGGCGATGCGGTGGTTCAAAATGTTTTAGAACCAAAAGATATCATCTATTTTTGGTTTCCGATAATGCTTTATTTAGCTAACCGACAAATAAACCATCGTCGTAGACAACGTCCAATTCATTTAAAAAAAAGCAAACAAAGAGCTTTTAATATATTTATCTTATCGGTAATAACGGGGCTTATTTTTATTTCTACTTTAACCCCACTTGATTTTAGCCGTATCAATAAACAATGGAACCGCGAGTTTTTGGTAGCTAGATTTGGATTATATATCTACCATCTTAATGATTTAATTAAAAGTATTGAGCCACAGATAAATACTTTATTTGGTTATGATACGGCGGCTAAACAATTTCGCGAATTCTATCAAGAATTAAATACCATCGAACCCATTAAAAATAAATATACTAATATTTTTCAAGGCAAAAACCTCATAACTATCCATGCTGAAAGTATTCAATCTTTTGCGATGAACTTACAATTTAATGGCGAAGAAGTAACGCCTAATTTAAACCGCTTAGCGAGTCAAGGACTTAATTTTACTAACTTTTATACTCAGGTAGGCGTTGGGACTAGTAGTGACACCGAATTTACTCTTAACACCTCTCTTTTGCCTGTTAGTAATGGTACTGTCTTTGTTAGTTATTGGAATAGGGAGTATGTTACTATTCCCAGTTTATTAAAAGAGAAAGGTTATTATAGTTTTAGTATGCACGCGAATAACGGCACCTTTTGGAATCGCTTAATTATGCATGAAGTTATGGGTTATGATAAGTTTTTTCATAAACCTAATTACACCATTGACGAAAAAATCGGACTAGGGTTATCAGATGCCTCTTTCTTTAGCCAATCAGTGCCAATGATTGCCAAATTAAAAGAAAAAGGAAAAGAACCTTTTTATGGCACCATGATTATGTTGACCTGTCATACCCCGTTTGATGAAATCGAAAAATATGGTGATTTTCCGGTTGATTATAAAACCACCATCATTAATGAGGATAATGAAGAAGAAGAAGTTATTCAACCTTATATGGAAGGAACCCGAATGGGTAATTACCTTAAAGCCATTAATTATGCTGATCGCGCTATTGGGCAATTTATTAATAATTTAGATGAGGCTGGGTTGTTAGAAAATACGGTTATTGTTATTTATGGTGACCATGACGCTCGGTTACCAAGACGTGATTTTAACCGTCTATATAATTATAATCCAGAAACAGACACCCTTCTAGATGAAGAGGATCCTAATTTTAAAAGGGTAGACTATTATCAATACGAATTAGACCGGAAAGTACCTTTCATAATTTGGGCGAAAGAGAAAAGACTTAGTCAAAAGGTTGATACGGTGATGGGAATGTATGATGTATTACCCACTTTAGGTAATATGTTTGGTTTTAGAAGTAATTATCAAATAGGTAAGGATATTTTTAGTATTAAAGAGAATATTGTTGTTTTTCTAAATGGTAATTGGTTAACTGATAAAGTATATTATAATAGCCAAAAGGGTGAATACTTATTATTAAAGGACGAACCAATTGAGGAAGATTATATCAATCGTAATAATGAATATGCCGATACCATTTTGGGTGTTTCTAATTCGCTAATAATATATGATTTAATTAAAAGAGAAAGAGAAACAACTGAATTATTAAAAAGTATACAAAGTGGAGAGTGATTAATATGCGGTTAAAAGTTAAAAACATTGTTATTTTATTAATAGTGGTGATAGTAGTAACTATTATTTCTTTGTTTGGTGTTAAAATATTATCCCCAAAAGAACCAGGCGTTGAACAACCACAAGTAATAGACCGGATTGAAGGTTATGATTACCTTTTAGCTGAAAATAAATCAGCTCTATATAAGGAATTGTTTATTAAATTAAAAGATACATTGGAACATAAACCCATAAACGAAGAAGCATACGCTAAATTAATCGCCCAACTATTTGTGGTTGATTTTTATACCCTAAATAACAAAATAACCAAAAATGATATTGGTGGTGTTGACTTCATTCATTCAGAGCATCAAGATAATTTTATTCTTCATGCTCGCGATACCATTTATAAGTATGTTAAAAGCAACATATACGGGGACCGCAAACAAAAGTTACCAGTTGTGAAGACTATCGAAGTAAGTGATATAAAACAAGCCTCGTTTAAATACCTAGAAAAAGAAGACCCTGATGCCTATTACATAAATTTAAATTGGACTTATAATCAAGACCTAGGATATGATACTAAGGCTGAAATAATAATTGTTCACAACCAAAACAAACTATTTATTGTGGCTATGGAGAGCTTAGAATAAAGACCCGATAAAATCGGGTTTTTTTATGCTATTCTATTAATTAATCAGCAGGGGCCTCATCTTTAACATCGGCGGGTTTTACAAAGTAATAAACAATTATTTCCGCAATATCAATTAATTTAGTGCCGGCGTCCTTACTTTGACTATTAATAGTACCGGCTTTGGACGGATCATAAAGAGGGGTAACACTATCAATATCAATCGGTTTTTTCTCAACGATAATATTAATTTTAATACTATGATACCAATTATCAAATTGGTTAAGAGTCCATCCTTGCATGTTAGGTACTAAACAATTAGATAGGTGGCTATTCTCTTCTAAATTACAATTAATTATTTCACCATCTAATATATTTTCTTCTTTTTTAATTACCTTTAAGGTAATACCTTTGGCTTTATTCATTTTATCTAGTCGAAAATGTTCGGGAATACTTTGGCCTATTATTTGGCCATTTACATATGTGTCTTTATATTCCTGATGAGTATTATCAATAGTAGTAAAAGATATTTTAATGTTATTTTGCACTCCCCAATTAAGGGCCCATTCTTTACTTTGCTGAGTAAAATTAGGGACCGTTTTAATTACATAATCAGTTCTATAAGGACCTTTCCCAATAACGGTTACTTTATAAGGCTCATTAATGGAAAAACTAAAAGTCTTAATAATATTTGGTTTTTCTAAATCTAAATTAATTTCCATCGCTCTAACGACATCTTTTAAACTAGCACGATTATATACATAATTTGATAACGCTAGCCTCATGCCTTCATCCCAAATGTATTTATTGTAACCATCTAAATATAATTTTTCAATATAGACTAAATCATCATTGTAATAACTTTTGTCTTTCGCGATAATATCTTTCCCGACTTCATAAAAAGATAATATTTGTTTGGTATTAATATTAGTATCTAAATTATTACTAATTGTATCCAAGATACTATAAATTTGATTTAAGTTTCTAATATCTTTAGCTTTATTTAACATCCCCGCAACCACTAATTGTTGGTATAATCCGCGGGTGATATCATCTCCTAAGACATTACGGTTTCTACTTAACGCTAAAGCTTGTTCGCCATTTAATTTACGATATCCTTTTTGTAAACAAACGCTGTGTTTACCAGTTTTCCGGTCACTATTTTGCGAACAAAAAGTAATCGGGACATCAACATATATTCCATCAAGGGCATCAACTAAAGCGACCACCCCTTTAAAATTCATTTTAATATAATAATCAATATCAATACCGGTAAAATTTTCAATGGTCTTAATCATACAAGATTCACCATACCAAGCCGCATGAGTTATTTTATTTTCTATCTGGTCTTTAAAACACATAATCGGTACGTAACTATCTCTTGGGATACTTAACATGGTCGCACTTAATGTATTTGGATTAAAAGTAATTAACATTAACGCATCACCATTAAAAGCGGCATTTTTATTTAATCCTTCATGTTCTGAATCCACGCCCAGTAATAAAAGGGTAAAAGGCTCGGTTAACTTTTTATCACTGCTATCAGTAGTAATTATGTCTCTAGGCATTTTCTTATCTTTTTTGATAATAACTTTTGTTTCGTGCTTAATATTATTAAATTCGTCAATGGACGCAAACATAAAAGCATAATTAGTAGGCAAAAAAATAGCATCTACTTCTTTAGCGTATAAATCACTAACCATCAAAATAAAGTTATCATATTCAATAATCTCATTATTATCTTTTAATTTATTTGCCTTAATAATTTCTTGGCTTATGATATAGCCTTCAATACTATCCTTATCTTTAATAATACCCAGTTTTAAACCACTAACATCATTAATGGTATTTAAATCGCTATTCACTAAAGTTACTAAACTAGTTGAATAGGTTACCATTTCTCTATTTATCCTTGCCAAAGAAGAAAACATTTTATTAATATTAAAAATAATAAAACCTTCAACCGGAATAATTAGTAACAAAGTTATAATAAAAATAACCATTTTACTTTTTTTATTTCCAGTAACCACCTTTTTATAAAAGAAAAAGAAAACAATTAAACCCAAGATTGATAGGGTTATAATAAGATATCGCCAAAAGGTTTCAATCCCGGCTAATTTTACTAATAAAAAAATAAAATATCCGGTTATGATTACTAAAGAGGCAAAAAGAAAAGTTAATATATAGAAGCAAGGTTTATTCGGCATATTATTAATATACCTTTTAAGGGTTTTATAATTCCTTGTAAATAATCTCATTTTATCACCGCCACATTATTCAATATACTATAACATTATAAAGTAAATTAATAACGAAAACAATAGTAATGCTGATATTTTGTTAGTCATAAATGTCAGAGTGTAAACACCAGTAACAGAATAACGGCAAAAAACTTAATATACTTAGTTTAATATGATAAAATTATAATAGACTATGTATTTTGTGTCGTTATATTTTTGCAACGGCTATGTTAAAACAAATTATTACTATATTATCTATAAATGATAAAGCGAAGATGGAAATTTTACCACGGCTTTTTTAGGAGGCGGAAAATGTCACTATCCCCAAACGAATTATATGCCGAGAAAAAATATTTAGAAAGAGTTTTAGTATTATTAAAACAACAGATTAAGCTTCGCGAGTACAAAATAAATAGTCTCCATAAAATGGTTACTAAACATAAAAAATATATGTGGGAAAGCATATCAAGGATAGATACGATAAACATTGCGGTTAATAAAAATATTGTTGAAGTAAATATTGGCGTTGGTGATTTGTTTCAAGCAAAGGTTATCCTTTTGAAACAAATGTTAGATAAGCCTTATTTTGGTAGGATTGATTTTCAAGATAAAAATTTTACAGAACCGGAAAAAATTTATATTGGTTTAACTGGTTTAAGTGACAAATTCACAAACTATATATATGATTGGCGCAGTCCAATAGCGGGTTTATATTATGATTATGAATTAGGTAAGGTGAGTTACCAGACACCAAGCGGCATAATTTCCGGTGAAATTAAACTAAAAAGACAATATAAAATAGAAAAAGGAATATTAAAATATGCATTTGACAGTTCACTAAATATAAATGATGAAATGTTACAAGATATGTTAGGTAAAAGTACTTCCAATAAAATGAGGCATATAGTAACAACGATTCAAAAGGAACAAAATAAAATTATAAGAAATACCACTACGAAGATTTTAATTGTTGAAGGGCCGGCTGGGTCGGGTAAAACTTCTATTTCCCTTCATCGCATCGCTTATCTATTATATAAACATAGAAATGAAAACAACAAATTAACCTCAAATCAAATACTAATATTCTCGCCTAGTAATATATTTAGTGATTATATTGGGGATGTTTTACCTAGTCTAGGCGAAGAAAATGTCATTAATACCCTGTTTGCTGATTATATACATAGTTTTATAACAGAGTATAAAAAGATGGAATCTTATTCTAATTTTATCGAACGTATTTATATTAATGTTGATCAAGATACGAAGGACACAATTATGGTTAAAATGTCTAATAACTTTAAATCTATTATTGATGCGTACATTGAAGAAATTAGTAACAAACTAGAATTCTCAGATATTATTATTAAAGATATTGTTGTTTTAAAGAAGGAACAATGTAAAAAACTATATAGTATAAATTATAAGATGTTACCACCATATATGCGTTTAGAAAAATTAATTGATTATGGGGCCATGAAATATAGTCATATGCTAGAACGCCCACTAAGAAGAGAAGAAATACGGTTAATTATTAGGAGCCAAATTATATATAATAATGATATTAAAGATTTATTAATAAAAATGTATGAAAGCCCGACAATAAAAAAATTAATAGGCCAAAAATACCCCACAATAAATATCCAAACGTTTTGCGATATTTCTATAGATGGTTTATTAAACACTAAAATTAATTATGAAGATGCGATTATACTTTTATATTTAAAAGGGAAACTGCAAGGTTTTGTGATAGATAAAACAATTAAGCAGGTAGTTATAGATGAGGCTCAAGATTATAACCATTTACAATTTATAATAATGAGAAATATATTTCCCAAGGCTCATTTTACTATTTTAGGGGACCCTAATCAAGGTCTTAATCCATTGTTTGAGTATCAGACTTTAAAAGAAATAGAGGCTATTTTTCTAGATAAGGAAACAGAATGTTTAAAATTATTGTATAGCTATCGTAATAGTTATGAGATTACTCGCTTTTGTAATAATATATTAGATTTAAAAAAAGTTAATTTAATTAATCGGCATACAGAAGACCCCGTGGTAATAGATACCATCCCCAATTTATGTAATAGTGATTTTTTCCTTCAAGCTATAAATGATAGCTTTAGCAAAGATTACAACACTACTGCTGTTATTACTAAAAATAAACATCAGATGAGAGAAGTAAAAAAGCGTTTAAAAGCTCTAGGTATTGAATATTATGAGCATCTGACTAACGAAGATAATATTAATCATAAAATAATGGTGTTACCAATTTATTTGGCTAAGGGGTTAGAGTTTGATGCGGTTATTGTTTATGATGTAAAAGAAGATGGTTTTTTGGAGGACAATAAAAAATTATTTTATGTAGCATGTAGTAGGGCTCTTCATAAGTTATATGTTTTAAGCGAAAACAGAATAAAAAAATAAGCAAAGTAAGGGTCTTTTAAAATAAAATCTAACCCGATTTTCTAGAAAATTATGAAATTTGGTATTAATTTACTATTAAAATTTAAAATTATGCATATTTTTAAGCAAGTCGAATATAATATTAGTGTCACAGCAATAATCTATTGCTGTGATAATGGGAACATCCACTGCAAAGTGGATGTTCCCATTATTACATATTATTCTAATACTTACTTATATTATTAATTAAAATAAAATCACCGAATTTATTTTTAATACCAATGTCTTTTGAGTAATAAAAAAAATTATAAAAAATGTATATTTTTTTATAATGTTGAATATAATATTAATGTCACAGCAATAGGTTATTGCTGTGACAATGGGTATATTCACCGCAAGGTGAATATACCCACTTTTATTACTTGACATAGTTTACTTATTTTAGGGCGGTTTTTAGACCGAAGGATTGGCTCTTCCTTTTTTTTTTGTTATAATTTAAATGAGAAACTGTTATCTCAAACATAAATTAGGACAAGAAAGGGAGATTGCCATGAAGATAAGATTAGTAAATAGATTATTAATTATTGCTTTTTTAATTAATATTTTCCTTATTCCTACTAATATATATGCTGAAACTATTTCTCAACCACTCGTTAATGTTACGGCTAATGTTAGGACCGGACCAGGAACAACCCATCCTAATGTTATGGCGGGTGCCAGGGGAGTTCAACTTTCTGCTGGGCACAAAGTAACTATTCTCGACACCAAAGCGGGGACTGATGGTTATAACTGGTACCATATTCAATTTATCTACGCTGGTGTCTCTTATCAGGGATATATGCGGAGCGATTTAATTACTATATATAAATACAGTCTTGATAATGATGATGAGTTTGTGGCTACTTCAAAATCAAAGGGCTTTCCTGATAGCTATTTACCAGGCTTACGGTTTTTACACGCTTTATACCCCAATTGGCAGTTTGAACCTTTAATGACAAATTTAGATTGGCAAAGCACGGTTAATGCGCAAAGCGCAACTGGTAAAAGCCTTATCTCTTCCTCGCGTGATGTTGCTTATTTTTCTACCGAGCCAGGTGCTTATGATTGGGATAATGATAGTTGGAAAAAATTTGATAATGGAGATTGGCGGGCTGCTAATAAAGAAGTTGTGGCTTATTATCTTGATCCTAGAAACTTTTTAAATCCTTATAATATTTTAATGTATGAAGAGCTAAGTTATAACAATAATTATCATACTACCGCTGTGGTACAGAAAATATTGGATGGCACTTTTATGGCTAATACTTATGTTCATGAAGGTAAATCAAAATCATATGCATCAACTTTTATTGAGGCTGCGGAAAAGACCAAAGCCAGTCCGATTCATTTAGCGTCGAGAGTTAGGCAAGAACAGGGAACCAAAGCGGGACCTTTGGTAAGTGGTAATCCCTATCCCGCCTGTGCTTCTTATATTAATACTTATAATTTCTTTAATGTCAATGCTTATGGCAAGAATCTAGATGAGGTAATATGTAATGGACTTGCCTATGCCTTTAGGGAAGGTATTTTCGGTCGACCTTGGAACAACATTTATAAATCGTTAATGGGGGGGTCAGAGTTTTTGGCTAGCAGTTATATTAATAAAGGCCAAAATACTATGTATTTACAAAAATTTAATGTTTCTCCTCAAGCCTTTTATGATGTGCATACTCATCAATATATGACTAATATTGAAGCCCCAAAATCAGAAGGTGCAACAGCTTACTCTTCATATAAGGATTATGACATTTTAGAGCAGCCACTAACTTTTCTTATTCCTGTTTATGACAATATGCCAGTAGAAACTACTTTACCAACTAAATTAGGTAATCCTAATAACTATTTAAAGGAAATAAAAATAAATAACAAAAGTATTGCGTCATTCAATCGTACCACCCAAACATATAATATTAGTATTCCGCCCGCTAGTAGCGTCACCATCGCAGCGCCCCCGATAAGTTCAGTAGCCACAGTTTCTGGAACGGGCTTAATAAATATGCCGGATACTAATAATCGGGTTGAGATTAAAGTTAAAGCTCAAAATGGAAATATGAGAACTTATACCTTAAATATAACTAAAGATGATAGTATTCCGATTACTTCTGAGGAAATTCTTTATAATTTAAAATTAAACATTAACGATAATTTTATAAGTGGCATTAATCTACATACTAGTCCACAACAGCTTAAAGCCAAAATAGAGGGAACTAATATCGTTGTGTCAGCTGCGGTTAAAGATTATAATGGTAATAGTAAAGTATCCGGGAAAATTGCGACAGGCGATACTATTACTATTAATAACAGTAAGGAAGAAACCACTTATACCGTTATAATGCCAGGGGATGTTAATGGTGATGGTGAGATAACTATTCACGATTTATTAATAATTCAAAAGCATTTATTAGGTTTAAATAATCTAAAAGGAGCTTTTGTTAAAGCAGGGGACATAAATAAAGCTGGGACCGTTACCATTCGCGACTTATTAAAGGTTCAAAAACATATATTAGGTGTATCACTTATCTATTAAACGGAGGTTTTTATGAAGGAAATAAAAAAACTTATTTTTCTGGGTACCTGTTTTATATTTTTTAGTATTTTAAATACTATTAATATAAACGCTCTATCAGGCGTAATTAATACCAGGGCATCATTAACTAATGTGGTAGTAGGTAATAATGTTAATGTAACAGTGACTGTTTCTAGCTCTGCTCCTATTGGGGCCTGGGAATTTGTTCTTAACTATGATAGTTCTAAATTAAGGTTAGTTAGTTCGACCCCAGCTACATATATAGTTGGTTATGGGGACGGCGTTAAAAAAACGGCGTCTTATACTTATACTTTTAAGACTCTTACAGCAGGTAGCACATCGGTAAGTGTGAAAAACGCCTTAGTGTTAGACTTTAATACTGAGGCTAAACTAGCCCTTAGTACCTCTCCGGCGAATATTAACATTGTTAAACCAACCATTACGGTGAAATCTTCTAATGCTTATCTATCAGAATTGACTGTTACAGCCGGTACATTAGACCCGATATTTAATAAGAAAACAACGGAATATAATGTTAGTATTGATGAATTGATTGATAAATTAACTATTAAAGCTACTCCTGAAGATAGTAAAGCTAGTATCCTTGGTGATGGCGAGGTAGTGCTTAGTGAAGGCAAAAACACTTTTGAAGTAAAAGTAACGGCCGAAGATGGTAAAACGCAAATTTATACTATTAATATTGATGTTTTTGATAATAATCCTATTAATGTTACTATTGGCCCTAAAAAATATACCGTGATTAAAAAGGGTTCTGTTATCGATATTCCAGAAAATTATCGAGAAACCATTATTCCAATTCATGCGCTTGATGTAGTGGCTTATACCAACGAAATAACAAAGTTATGTTTGGTGCCCTTAAAAGATGAACAAGGAAAGATTAGTCTGTTTATTTATAATGCGAATAAAGAGACATATATTCCGTATCATGAGTTTTCAACGGGCATATTAAGATTATATATTGTTGAAAACCCAAAAGGTATTACAATACCAAGAAATTACCGCCCAACATCTATTACTATTAACGATGTAAAGTTAAAAGCTTGGCAATCAGGTGAAGGTAATGCTCGGGATTTCTATCTTATTTATGGCATGAATGTTAATACTGGTCAATATAATTTTTATCGTTATGATAAAGTGGAGGAAACATTTCAGCGTTTTATTAATAAGCAACAAAAATCTTACCAAGATATCATCCAGGAATATTTTATCCCTGTAATTATTATTTTGTTTGTTCTATTTAGTTTAATAGTAATAATTATTATTCAAGGGATAAAAATAAAAAAACTACGCCGATCGTCAATAAAAGCGAAAAAGATACCACCCATGGCTCAATTATAATTAATAAAAACAACTTTTAAAAAAAAGGTTGTTTTTTTATTATGCGAATAGTCTAAGCATAGTTCGTGTTTTTTCGCCAATAATATAATTAAGACTCTTTAAGAAGGTGAAAAAATGGCTAAAAGAATATTATTAATGGCGACATCAAGCGGATCATTGTTTACTTTACTGCAACTTAAGGATTCATTTAATAAATATGATTTTTATATTGTTACGAGTAAGAATGATGATACTGTTTTTATGAAACAATATTATGGAAAAAGGCTCCGCTTTTTGAATGATTTAACTACTGAAAAAGGTATTTTTTCGTTTCTATATAACTATCTTAAAAGTTGTTATTTTTTAGTAACAATAAGACCACATATCATAATAATGACTGAATCGCCTTTGGTTGTTTTAATTTGTTATACGGCTAAATTATGGCGTCGCAAAGTTATTTTTATTACTAGTTTTTCCAATATTAAAACCTTATCTTTAGTTGGCCGCTTAGTGTATCCAATCGCTGATTTATTTATTGTTCAGTGGCGTAAAATACTTAAAAAGTATCCCAAAGCAATTTATGGCGGTTGGCTTTATTAATGATATTAGTAATCTTGGGGGATACTAATCAACCCTTCCCGCGGTTAATGAAGAGTGTCTTAAAACAGGTTGATGTAGGGAAAATTATAGATGAAGTTATTTTAGAAACCAGTCGTGATTGCCTATCGCGGCAGGTTAAAGTAGTTGATTCTCTCACTAAAGAAAAGAGGGAACAATTAATTACCCAGGCTCATTTAATTATTACCTATGTTGGCGCCGATATTATAAGGAGTGGGCTACGGCAAAGGAAAAAAATAATTGTGATACCACGTTTAAAGAATTACGAAGAAACCTTAAATAATAATGAACGATTACTAGTAAATGTTTTAGCGAAGAAGGGCTTTATTTTGCCACTTGATAACGCTGATGAACTTGATCAATTACTATTAAGAGTAAGAAGATTTAAACCAGCCAAGTATAAAAGCCGTAAGCAACGATTAATAAAAATATTAACTAATTATATTGACCACAATCTAAAGATTAATAAATAACTATTGATTTAAAAAGGTTTTATTTCTAACTTTTTCTTTATTATTTATAATGTTATAATGGTTAATAGAAACTAATATAATAGTAACTATAATAAAGGAGGTTTTTTATGTTTCGTCCTGATATCTTTGTAAATAAAATAACTAATATTACTCCTAAGTTCTTAAGGACTAATAATATTAAAGGTTTAATCATTGACATTGATAATACCGTTATGGACGATAAATATCACTTAGTCGATGATTTATTAACTTGGATTAATGATCTTAAGGAACATAACATTGGGATTTGTTTTGTCTCAAATACTTTTAGTTACCATAAAAAACAAAAACTAGAACAAAGTTTACAAACTGATGTTATTATTAAAGCTCTTAAGCCTAGCCGACGCGGTTTTAAATGGGGTTTAAAAAAGCTAGCTTTGTCCCCTAAAGAAGTAGCGGTTATCGGTGATCAGCTTTTTACTGATGTATTAGGTGGTAAACGGATGGGGATGTATACTATTTATGTAACCCCCATTGCTTTAGGCAATGAAGGTTTCCTCGTTAACCTAAAAAGGGTTTTTGAAAAACCACTTATTAAAAAGTATAAAACCAATTATAATGTTATAACTACTAAAGACGATTCATAAATTTATAACATTTAGAGGGATGAACATTATGGTCAAGAAAAAAGTTATTGGTCTTATTTACCATCCAGACTTTTTATTACATAATCAAAATTATCATCCGGAAAAAAAGGAACGGTTGGAGGCAATTATTAATTTATTGCATCATGAAAAATTATTAACTAAATTACAATTAATTACGCCGAAAGTAGCCAAGGTAAAAGAAGTTAGAACAATTCATACGGCAAACTACATTAAGAGTCTTCGTAACATGGTTAAGCAGGGAAAGGCTTATCTTGATGCGGATACTTATTTAACGCCTTACTCATATCAAGTGGCGTTACTTTCGGTTGGGGGCGCTATTACGGCAATGAGAATGGTTATGAAGGAAACATTAAAGGTTGCATATGTTATTAATCGCCCGCCTGGTCATCATGCTTCCGCTAATCGCGGTATGGGGTTCTGTCTATTTAATAATGGCGCTATTGCGGCTAAATTAGCGCTGACTGAGTTTAATATTAAACGTCTTTTGTATATTGATTGGGATGTTCATCACGGTAATGGTATCCAACAAGCCTTTTACCATGACCCGCGGGTATTATATATATCGCTTCACGAAAATCCCGCTTTCCCTGGAACTGGTGCGATTGAAGAGACGGGTGCTGGGTTGGGAAAAGGTTATAATATTAATATTCCCTTACCACCAAGATGTGGAGATAAGGAATATCAAAAGGCCTTTACTAATATCATTATGCCCGCGGCTGATATTTATCGCCCGGAGTTAATTATGGTATCAGCGGGATATGATATTTATCACCAAGACCCTTTAGGTCATATGCAAGTAACATATCATGGTTTGGCGACAATGACCTCATTCGTCAAAAAAATAGCTAATCAACATTGCCAAGGTAAAATAGTTCTCTTTTTAGAAGGTGGTTATCATCTTCAAGGTCAAGCTGAAGCAGTGACTACGACTTTATCAGTATTAGGAAATTGGCGCCGCCCCATTAAAGAAGAAATTATAATATCATCCTCTTCAATAAAATCAGAAGCTAGTCAAATTATAAATCGTATTCGTCGCCAAAGTTTACCGCTTTTATTAAAAGCTTCAGATACTATTTATCGTAATTAATTTGTTATCTGTTAGTAATTATAATATAATTGAAATAGAATATAATCATGGTAGGTGGAAAATGGGAAAAACAAGAGTAATAAATGGTAATGAAGCATGTAGTTTAGGCGCTTATCCTTTTACCGAAGTAGCTAGTATTTATCCTATTACACCATCATCAGCAATGGCTGAAATGATGGATGAACTAAGCAGTAAGGGGCAAAAGAACATTTTTAATGATGTTGTTAAAGTAGTGGAAATGCAGTCAGAGGCCGGGGCCGCTGGGTTAATGCATGGCTCGTTACAAATGGGTTGTTTGACTACTACTTTTACTTCTAGTCAGGGTTTATTATTAATGATTCCTAATATATATAAGATGGCTGGAGAGTTGTTGCCTGGTGTTATCCATGTCGCAGCGCGCTCATTATCAACTCATGCGTTAAGCATTTTTGGCGATCATCAAGATATATATGCGACCCGGATGAGTGGTATTGCCATTTTAGCTTCTTCTAGTGTTGAAGAAGCTTATCACTTGGCGGTGGTTGCCCATTTAGCGTCCATGAAGGGTCGCCTTCCTTTTCTTCATTTTTTTGATGGTTTTCGCACCAGCCATGAACTACAAAAAGTAACCTTACTACCAGAAGAAAAGATTAAGGGTCTGGTTGATATGACGGATATTAATCGTTTTCGCAAGAGAAGTTTAGCTTCCCAAAATAATGTTTCGCGAGGCGTAGCCCAAAATGAGGATGCTTATTTTCAAAATATGGAAGCGAGGAATAAGTATTATCTAGAATTGCCCGCTACCGTTAATTTTTATATGCAACAGTTAAACAAATTAACTAATAAAAACTATGCTCCTTTTGTTTATTATGGGGTTTTTAATGCTGAGAAAGTAATTATAGCTATGGGGAGCGTCACTGAAACCATTAAAGAAACCGTTGATTATTTAAATAAAGAAGGATATCAAGTCGGCGTTATAATAGTTCATTTATATCGTCCCTTTAGTAAAGACTATTTCTTGTCAGTTTTGCCAAAGTCAGTTAAAAAGATAGCTGTTTTAGATCGGACTAAAGAACCGGGTAGTATCGGTGAACCCTTATATTTAGATGTAGTAGGGGTTTTTCAAGAATTACCAGAGCGCCCGGTTATTATTGGTGGGCGTTATGGTTTATCTAGCAAGGATACTAATTTAGATGATATTAAAGCCGTTTTTGATTTCTTAGACCAAGATAATTACTGGCATGGTTTTACGGTTGGTATTAGTGATGATGTTACGCGCCTAAGTTTACCAATTGTACCTAGTAATTATATCAATCATAATGTTTATGAGATATTTATTTATGGTTATGGTTCTGATGGCATGGTTAGTACCTCTGAAGATATACTCAAAATAGTGGGGGATAATACTAATCATTATGTCCAAGGTTATTTTCAATATGATTCGCGTAAAAGTGGTGGTGTTACCAGAAGTCATCTTCGCTTTTCTAAGGACCCGATTAGAACCGCCTATGGCATTACTACTCCACACATGGTGGTTTGTACCAAGGATTCATACTTAGATAAATATGATATGTTATCTGGAATTAGAGAACAGGGTATTTTTCTATTAAATACGATGAGTGATGAAGAAGCTATTAAGTCAAAATTATCCCCCAAAATAAAGAAGGTATTAGGGACTAAAAAAATAAAATTCTATGTTATTAACGCTAATGAATTAGCGCGCAAATTAGGTTTGGGTAATAAAATAAGTACCATTTTAGAAAGTGTTATTTTTCGGATAACTAATATTATGGATAATGAAAAAGTCCGTCTTATCATGGTTAATAACATTAAGCAGCGTTTCCGTTTAAAAGGAGAAGATATCATTCACGCTAATGAGGAAGCGATCATGGCCGCTGATCAATATATAAAAGAAATAAAAGTTGATGATAACTGGTCTCTCATTACTACTAACGAAGAAGAATTAGACTCTAATTTTATTACGGCAATAGAGCAAATGGAAGGTAATAAGTTACCTACCTCAGCCTTTATTGATTCGGCCGATGGCTCTTTTACGGGCGGTACCACTAAAAATGAAAAAAGAGCGATTAGTGATTTTGTCCCTGAATTTATTAAAGATAATTGTATTGAATGTAATCAATGCTCTTTTGTTTGTCCTCACGCTGTTATTAGACCCTTTCTTCTTAATGAGGAAGAATTAGCTAAGGCCCCTAAATATATCAAAGAGAATGCTAAAGAATTACTTGATTCTAACTTTAAACAACTAAGGTTTATTGTTATGCCGTCTATTTTTAATTGTACTGGTTGCGGGGTTTGTGTTAATACTTGTCCGGGAAGGGGAAAAACCAAGGCTTTAATGATGAAACCGTTTTCCGAACAAAAAGCCCAAGGGGTCCAAGAAGCTTTTGATTATTTAGTAGATCAGGTTACCTATAAAAATATTATAAATACCAATACGGTCAAAGGTAGTCAGTTTTTACCACCTTATTTTCAATTTAATGGGGCTTGTGGTGGTTGTGGACAACCTGCTTATATTAAATTAATAACGCAGTTATATGGTGATAAATGTATTATAGTCAACGCGACTGGTTGCTCATCAATCTATGGTGCTAGTCTGCCTAATCTTTCTTATACTATTCCTTGGGCCAGCTCCTTATTTGAGGATAACGCTGAATATGGCTATGGAATGATTGTGGCTCATCATTTAATTAGAGAACGAATTAAAAAGGTGATGTTAGAAAGTATTAATGTGGTTGATTTAGAAACTAAAGATCTCTATGAAGAGTGGTTAGCTCATCCGCGTGATTATAATATTACTAATAAAGTATATCATCAACTAAAAGATGAACGGATTCCTAAAGAATTAATAAAACTAAAAACTTATATACCGGCTCGTGCCATTTGGATTATTGGTGGCGATGGTTGGGCCTATGACATTGGCTTTGGTGGCTTGGATCATGTTTTATCAACCAATGATAATATTAATGTTTTAGTTTTAGATTCGCAAATATACTCTAATACCGGTGGTCAAACATCAAAAGCAACGGCCAAAGGGGCTATTTCCAAGTTTGCCGGGACGGGTAAAACTACCGCTAAAAAAGATTTAGCGCGTATGATGTTAAGCTATCCACACGTTTATGTCGCCACTGTTTCTATTGGTTATAATATGCAACAATATATTAAGGCGGTTCAAGAAGCAGAAAATTACCAAGGGCCAGCTATTATTATTGCGTATACTCCTTGCATAGGTCATGGGATTAAAGGCGGTTTAACAAATAGTATTAAACAAGAAAAATTAGCGACCGCGTGTGGTTATTTTCCTATTTTTAGATTTAATCCAACAACTCAAAAACTTTATCTAGATTCACCACAACCTAATTTTGACTTATATGAAGAGTTTTTAAATAATGAAACTAGATACTCAATGTTAAAGGTGGTTAATCCTGATAAGGCTCATCAATTATTACAAGCTAATAAAGAGGAAGCTATCCGTCGCTTTAATTATTACCAAAGAAGAAGTACCGAGGAAATCTAATCTTTAATAAATAAGTAACTTAAAAAGGGTTCAACAATTAGAACCCTTTTATTTTGAATATTGTTAAGTCGCCTTTTTTCGATTAAGCAGATAAAGAGTACTGCCAACGATAATAACATTACCCAAGGCACTAAAAACCATTCTTTTTGAATAAATATTATTCTTTTCCGATATTAGGTATTGCCTATATTGCCGGTTACAATATTCACGATTAAGTTTATCTTTGGTATCATCAGTATTATCCTTTTCTCTTTCTAGATTAAAACAATATCTAAGTTCATATTCTTCGGCACTAAGAAGTGGCTTTTTTAAAACTAAATTAACCAAATTACTATATAATAGAAAGCTAGCTCCTAAAAACCATATTAATAATAATAAATTAGCTAAGCGGTGGATTAAATCCTTTTTTCGATCAAATAAATTCATTATCTTATACCTCTTTTCTCTTGTTTAACAAATACAAAGTCGTTGATATTATTATGGTAATACCCGCGGTGGTAAAGAGCATTTGTTGGTAAAAATAATTATCTGGGTGCTGATATAACTTATATTGATCATAGGCTCTATGACAGTCATTATTTTTATCTTCCTCATAATAACAATTGATATCCGCATATTCTTCAAAAGTCATTATCGGCTCGGTTATTATTAAATTAACCACACTAACATAAAAGAGTGATAAAGAAATTACTAACCACAATACCAAAATTAAATTAGCTATCTTAAAAATAAGGTCTTTTTCTTTTTTAAATAAATTCATATCCTTTCCTCCTATTTTAATTATATAATATTAGTTTAGAAAATAATATTTTTATAAATTAAAGTTTTTCTTTTTGTAATTTAAAAAGGCCACGGTAGTTGATATGATACAAATAATAACCATAATTAAAATGTGTTTAAATTTTAAATAACCAATACTAATAAAATCATCACTTAGTAAATAATGGATTGGTGATATGTAAGCTAAATTGGCTACTTTATCAGCTATTTTTGACATGATACCTAAGATAAAAGTAACCATGGTAATACCCGCCATAATAGTGGGGGCACTTTTTGGTTTTGGTATTAAAACGGCCAACATAAATCCGATTAGAGTAAATGTTATTTGAATAAGTAATTGGCCCATGAAAATATTAAATAACAATAAATAATCGATATTTTGATTACTAAAAATAGTCATACCAAGAGCCGAAATAATAAATAATGTTATATTAAAGAAAATAAGTAAGATGCCCGCCACAATCATTTTGGTTAATAAAATATTAGTTCTTGATATTGGTTTAGCATACAAAAATTGAATAGTTTTATCGCTCTCTTCTTTGCCGATTAAACTAGCCCCTAAAATACCGGCAAAAATGGTACTGGCTAATAATATAAACTGAAATTCATAAAAGAAATAATCTAAGATATTTTGGAAAGATAAATTAGTTAAATTAAGGGCCTTTATCATCTCCGGCGGAAATTGTTCCATCATTTCATCCATCATATCCATTTTTTCTACTGCTATCGGATGAAGAGTAATAATCATTATAATTAATAATGCTAGAACAAGAATCCAGATTATAACGCTTTTTAAATGCTCTTTCATATCTTTAAAAAGTAAATTCATTTTATTTACCTCCTTTATAGAAATCCATAAATATATCCTCTAAATCTGGCGTTTCAATTGAAAGATCAATAATATCATAACCAGCTAATTCCTTTAATAGTTGGCGTGGCGTGTTTCGATAAATAAAACTGATGGTATTACCACGAATAATAACATTTTCTAAATCTTTTACCTTTAAATTTTTCTTTAAATCATTTATGTCATTAGTAGTAATTTTTACTAATTTCATATTCTTTTTGATAATACTATTGATAAGCCCCGTTTTAATGATTTTACCATCTTTAATAAAAGCCACCCGATTACAGTGATTTTGTACCTCTTTTAAAACATGGGAAGACATAAATATAGTAGTCCCATCTTTTCTAATTTCTTCTAACACGTTAAATAAATTAGCTTGCATTAAGGGATCTAAACCGTTGCTTGGTTCATCTAATATTAATAATTGTGGCTTATGTAATAGACTTTGTATAATAGCGACTTTTTTCTTATTGCCTGATGATAATTCCCCCATTTTTTTATCAAGCGGAATCGCAAACATTTTAATATATTTTTTAATTAATTTTACTTCTAAACCATTATAAAAAGAATTAGAATAATTTAAAAGCTCTTTAACTGTCATGTTTTCATAATAAAAAACTTCCGCGGGTACAAAACCAATATATTTTTTTAATTCAACACTGTCCTTTATACAATCTAATCCAAGGATTGTCATGTCTCCTTCCGTTGGGAAAAGAAAATTTAACAAGCAATTAATAGTGGTTGATTTCCCCGCCCCATTCGGACCGACAAAACCAAAGAAATCCCCTTGTTTAACCTCTAAATTAATTTTATCAACGGCAGTAACCTTACCAAAGGTTTTTGTAAGATTAGAAATTTTAATAACGGAATCATGGTTCATTTTTACACCTCTAAATAATATTAATCATTACTATCTAAAATTATAACATAATTAGTTTTATTAACACAAAAAAAGGTTATGCCCCCCTGAGACATAACCATAAGAATAAAAAGGGGTCGGCTAGTGTGATACTAGCTACCAATTCGCCTAATTGGGAATTGGTGTTGCTTATAATAGCCGATATTATATTATTTGTCAAGAGTTTTAATTAAATTAATTGAAGGGGAGATATTTAATTATGATGGTTTCTTTTTCTTCATTTCTTTCTAGAGTTGTTCTAACATTAGCGATAAGATTAGAAATTACTAAATAATCGTTATATAATTGTTTGTCTGCTAAATCAAAACACTCTAAAATATATTCAGCATATTCTAACTGGATGCTAAGATCATAATGTGTTAATGCATTAAATTCAATTATGAGGGGTTGTAGACTAATTGTTATCGTTTCATCAGACGCTATCTCTGGAACAGTTTTATTTAATTGATAACCAATGTTAAAATCTTTCTCGGCGGGTAACCGGCAAGCTGGTAAGTCAAGTTTTGAATTACGATAAAAGCCATATTCAACTATACTTTCATATATTACTTGGTAGATAACCTTCTGACACTCAGCTATTGTAACACCAAACATATTTAAATTATTAACTAGTTCTTCGTAATTGATTGCTCGGTAAATGGTTTGATTAAAACTTTCCAAAGTCAACTTTAATTTTAACAAATAATAGTCAAAAGCTTTATCCTTACAATCCCGATTTATAATAAAATCGAAGTGTTGTTCCATTAACTTATAGCATAAAGATTTTAGGGCTATTAAACGAGGGTCGGCTATTTGATATTCTAGATGATTATGAAGTTGAATATATTTTTCAATTAAATCAACATCTAACATAGCGGGTTGGTTTTCTAATTCATTATGTAATAAAGTTAATGCTTGGGTATGAATAAAAGAATCTCTAACCCCAAAATCATGCTGATTAAAAAGTTGGGTAATCTGTAATACTAATGCCTTAAAATCCTCGTCTTTGTATGTTGGTTTGTATTTTAAATCAATTTTATCCCGTCTTTTTTGCTTTATTTTTTCTGTTAGAATAAATTCCGCCAGTTCTTTAATAAGTAATATATCTTGCCGGTTTCTTTTGATGTGTTCATAATCCATAAAAACCTCCTATTAAGCAATCTTTTTATATGGTAACGAAATAAATTAGTAATGTCAAATAATAAAAATAAATACCATTGTTTGTCGATATCTGCCTAATATTTTATTATATATATGTTATAATTAAACTTAGGTAGAAGGTGGTTTAATGAGCAACTTAAAAGAAGTTAGGGGTATTGGAATTAAAGGGCTTTCATTATTAAAGAAATTAACGATTAATAATATAGAAGATTTACTTGCTCATTATCCTTTCCGCTATGTTTTTTTAACGAAAACGAATCTTCAAAAAGCGACTAATGATGAGATTGTTGTGACGGATGGTACTGTTGAAACCATCCCGACTATTAACCGTTTTAAAGGGAAAATGTCTCGAATGGTATTTAGATTAAATACTAATGATTTAGTTGTTAACGTTGTTATTTTTAACCGGGCTTTTATGAAAAGCCATTTACGAATTGGTAAAGCAGTAACTGTTATCGGCAAATATCAGCCATTAAAAAATACCATTATCGCTTCTGAGATTAGATTAACCAAATTAGAAGATGCATTAACGATTGAACCAGTGTACCATACCACAAAGGGTCTAAGTAATAAAGTGTTATTTAACTATATTAATAAAGCCTTAGACAACCATCTTGATGAATTAGTGGAATATATTCCACTTGATATCAAAAATAAATATAATTTTTTAAGTAAAAAGGAAGCGGTAAAAAATATTCATCAACCGTCTGATGTTGAAGTCTTAAAAAAGGCTAAGATTTTCTTAAAATATGAAGAATTATTTTTATTTATGTTAAAAATAAATTATTTAAAACAAACAAACCGGCAAACCCCTAGTGGCTTAATTAGAGATATTAACTTGGCAAAAGTAGAGGGTTTTATTAACAACTTGCCATTTTTATTAACTTTTGATCAAAAACGCGCCATTAATGATATTTTAAAAGACTTAGCCGCTAAGTCGCGTATGAATCGCTTATTACAGGGTGATGTGGGAAGTGGCAAGACAGTAGTGGCCTTTATCGCTATGTACGCGAATTATTTAGGCGGTTATCAAAGTGCTTTGATGGTACCAACGGAAATCTTAGCTCTTCAACATTATCAAAGTTTTTTAACTTTATTTAAAAATATTAATATCCGCGCGGTTCTTTTAACTGGTAGTTTAAAAGCCCGTGAGAAAAAACAAATCTATGAAAAAATTAAAAACAATCAAGTTGATATTATTATCGGTACTCATGCTTTAATTCAAGAGGGGTTAGAGTTTTATAATCTAGGGTTAGTTGTGACGGATGAACAACACCGTTTCGGTGTTAACCAAAGGGCTAACCTTAAAAACAAAGGCGTTATGCCAGATATATTATATATGAGCGCTACGCCAATTCCTCGCACCTATGCTTTAACAATTTATGGCGATATGGACATTTCTAATCTTAAGAATAAACCGAGCGGACGTAAAGAAATAATTACTTATTTAAAATCGATGTCAGAAATAAAAGCGGTTCTTAGTTTAATGTGGCAAGAATTAAATAAAAATCATCAGATTTATGTAGTGGCCCCATTAATTGAGGAAAGTGATAAATTAGATTTAAGTAATATTAACTTTTTAAAAGAAAAGATGACTTTAGCTTTTGGGAAAAAATATACTATTGATATTTTACATGGCAAAATGGATAATAAAGAAAAAGAACAGATTATGAACTTATTTATCCAAAATAAAATTAATATCCTAATTAGTACTACGATTATTGAAGTCGGTATTGATGTTACTAACGCTAATATGATTGTTATATTTGACGCTGATCGTTTTGGCTTATCTACTTTACATCAATTAAGGGGCAGAGTAGGTCGTAGCGATATTCAATCATACGCCATCTTAATTAGTAATACGGATAATGAAAGATTAAAAATTTTAACGGAAACTAATGATGGTTTTAAGATTAGTGAACAGGATTTTATTTTAAGAGGTCAAGGAGAATTATTTGGTTTAAAACAAAGTGGTGACATGGGTTTTAAGGCAGCTGACTTAAAGAAAGACTTTAAAATTTTAATGCAGGCAAAAGAAGATGCTTTAAACTTATTAAATAATAAAGAATTTGACACTAATATCGAATATAAAAATCTTAGAGAAAGCCTTATGGTACTTAATAATTTAGATTAATAAATAGTGTAAAGAAAAATAAATATACGTCATGATATACTTGACTTTTATAATAAATAATAATAATATTAGTGTAGCGTGATTGGTTCACGCGCACTCTTACGATCTAAAAGGTGAGAGTGCATTCAACCAAAACCCCCTGAAGGAGCCTTATGGCTCCATTTTTTGTTGTAAAGATGGGAACGTATTTGCCATTTTTGAGGGTATAATTTGAGGACAATTTTAATTTTAAAACAAGTATTTTTGATAAAAATAATATTTAAACTTGCAAATTAGGCATTGAACAAAAAGGCAATTTATTTCAATATAAATTAAAGATAATAAGAAATATAATTTTAATATTTTTTCTATATGAACTTGTGAAGAATTGCAATTTTTTTAATGTTTACATAATAATATATTGACATTTCTATATATGATACATATAATGACATATAGACAGTTGTCTATATGATTTCCATTTAATGAAAGAAGAGATATTATGAAGTGCGATTATGAAAAATATGCATTAATTTTTAAAGCATTAAGCGATGAAACAAGATTAAAAATAGTATCGATGTTATCCGATAAAGAATTATGTGCCTGTAAGATTTTAGAAGCATTTAATATTACTCAACCAACACTTTCTTATCACATGAAACTGTTGGTTGATACTAATCTTGTAAATGCTGTTAAAAATGGTTCATGGGTAAATTATTCCATTAACGAAGAATCAAAGGAAGAATTATTAATGTTTCTATCTCAACTACTAAAAGCAAAATGCACTTGTGAAAAGAGGCGAGATTAAATGATTATTTTTAAATTTTTAAATGAACAATTATTAAAAATGAATTGGCTAAGTGATTTAATAAGACTATTAATTGAAAAAGTATTTAGATTAGATATAGATAGCCAGTTAGGAGGGAGTTTTCAATTCTTTCTTTATGATACTATTAAGATATTTATCCTATTGTCGGTATTGATATTTATGATATCTTATATACAATCATATTTTCCGTCTGAGAGAACCAAAAAGATATTAGGAAGATTTAAAGGGATAACGGCTAATATAATAGGAGCATTAATTGGTACAGTAACACCATTTTGCTCATGCTCATCTATTCCTTTATTTATAGGATTCACTAATGCAGGTTTACCATCAGGGGCAACATTTTCATTCTTAATATCATCACCGCTTGTTGACCTAGCTTCTCTTATATTATTAGCAAGTATATTTAATTGGACTATTGCTATTGCTTATGTAATAGTGGGACTAATTATTGCGGTTATTGGTGGGACAATTATTGGAGAACTAGAATTAGAAAAGTATGTTGAACCATTTGTATTAAAGAGAGTTAATACTCAAAATATTGAAAGTGGCAGACTATCAAAACAAGATCGGCTAAAGTATTCAAGAGAACAAGTATTAGAAATAATTAAAAAGGTATGGTTATATATTCTTATTGGAGTTAGTATTGGCGCCTTAATCCATAATTGGATACCAGAGAGTGTAATAACGAGTGTAATTGGTAAGAACAATATCTTTTCAGTTTTAATAGCAACATTAGTAGGAATACCAATTTATGCGGATATATTTGGGACTTTACCAATAGCCGAGGCATTAGTGGGTAAAGGAGTTCAATTAGGAACAGTATTATCATTTATGATGGCTGTAACAGCATTATCACTACCATCTATAATAATGTTAAAGAGGGTAGTAAAAACAAAGCTATTAGTAATATTTGTATCTATAGTAACAATGGGAATAATAATAATGGGATATTTATTTAATTACTTCGGTCATTTATTTATATAGAAGAGAGGAGAAATATTATGATAATAAAAGTGTTGGGACCTGGATGCCCAAGTTGTAAGAGACTACATGAAAATGTAAAAGAAGCAGTAATTATGGAAGGTGGTAATATAGAAGTAAAATATATTTCTGATTTACAAGAAATAATGGCATCAGGTGTAATGAGTATGCCTGCTTTAGTCATTAACGATAAAGTTATTAGTATGGGCAGGATTGTAACCCCAAGTGAAATAGTAGAAATGATTAAAAAATC
>JAQVDA010000039.1 GCA_028698535.1 Bacilli bacterium | reverse complement strand
ATAAATGGCGAATTAAATTATAACTTATCATTAGAAGATGTTCGAATGATTCTAATTGATGAATTAAGACCAAAACAAGAAGATATATTTACCGAGATAGAAGAGGGAGAACAGGATTATGAAGAAAATAATAAAACTAATTAGTTCTTTGTTAGCCAATATAGTCACTAAAATAGGTTTGTTTATTGACCAACAGATAATTATCCCTATTACTAAAGCGGTGATGTTAATAACAACGCTCTTAAAAGATAATAAAAAAAGAACGGAGCGACTTTTAACCCAAAAACATTCTTTAATTCTCATATCGTTGGCCTTGGCCTTAATCATGTTTTTTATTGTTGATAATAAGGCTAATTTATTTATTGAAAGTTCAGCGGAAGTTTTATATAATCAACCCGTTAAAGCAATTTATAATGAGGAAGCTTTTGTTGTTGAAGGGATTCCTGATGTTGTGGATATTACCTTAATCGGTCGAAGAGCCGATCTATACTTAGCTAAACAATTGCCTATTCAAGAGGTTAATATTGATTTATCTGGTTTAAAACCAGGAACACATCGCGTTCCTATTCGCTACAGTCACCCTCTAACCTCTATTGATTATAAATTAGATCCCTCTTTTACTACCATTGTTATATATCCTAAAGTATCAGTCGTAAGGGGTGTCGGGATTGATTTACTTCATGAAGAGAAACTAGATCCAAAGTTAATCATAGAACAAAGTGAAATAGATAAGACGGAAGTCATCATTAAAGGGGCTCAACATACTATTGATAAAGTAGCGGTTATTAAGGCTATGATTGATATTGAAAATATATCTAAACCAGTTGTCGGGACCCTAACACTAGAAGATATTGCCCTTATAGCCTATGACCAAAAAGGAAATCAGGTTGATGTTGAGATTGTCCCAGCGAAGGTAAAAGCCACTATTGAAATAACCTCACCTAATAAACAAGTCCCAATTAAAATAATTCCCGTGGGAGAGGTTAGTTTTGGTAAAGCGATTGAATCAATGAGCGCTGACAAAACTGATGTTATTGTTTATGCCGATCAAAAAACATTAACAGAGATAAACTATATCACCGTCGAAATAGATGTTGATAAGTTAAGTGCCGCTAAAGAGTTTAATGTTACTCTCAAAAAACCAAGTGGTGCGAAGCATATTTCAGTTGCCAATGTAACCGTTAGTGTTACCTTAGGTGAAGAAGTTAATCAAGAAATACCTAATATTAAAATCGAACACCGTAGTTTAGCGGATAATTTAAGCGTTCAAGCTTTATCTGCCGCTGATACGGAGATATCAGTTGTTGTTAAGGGCACTAAACATGTTCTGGCTGAACTTGACCATAAAGCAATATATGCTTATGTTGATTTAAGCGGTTATGGCGTGGGCCAACACGAAGTTGAGGTGGCTGTGTATGGCGATGATTTAAGAGCTACCTATACACCTAAGACGAAGAAGGTTAAAGTTAGAATTATTAAACAATAATAGAAGCAAAAAGGGATTCCGGTAACGGAATCTTTTTTATTTTATATAAAAATTTAGTTTTATTATTTTCTTGTTGGTTCCTCCGCAAATAACAACCCAATATTAATTAAACCGGCGAGCCCAATTAAAGCATATACAATTCTAGCTAAGGCGGTATTCATGCCACCAAACAATGATGCGACTAAGTCAAATTCAAAAACACCAATAAGACCCCAATTTAAAGCGCCAATAATAGTTAATATTAAAGCTGTTTTTTGTAATGTCTCCATCTTATCCTTCCTTTCAATATTTATCATAAACATTTTTTTTCGTTTTATTCATGAATAATCAAAAAACAATATCCATATAATTTATAGAAAGCAAACAGGTGAGGTGAATATATGAAGAAAATATTATTATGGAGTTTTATATTGACGGTCTTTTTTCTGGCTGGTTGTGGAAAATATAATGATAAGGATATTATTAGGGATTTAACTAAGCAATTAGATAGTACTAAGGGTTATTATTTAGAAGGAGAAATGGAGATAACCAATAATGATGATGTTTTTAACTATGATGTTAGCGTTTCCTTTGAAAAGAAAAATTTTTACCGAGTAAACTTAAAAAACAAAGCTAATAATCATGAACAAATAATCCTTAAAAATAATGAGGGGGTATATGTTTTAACGCCCTCATTAAATAAAAGTTTTAAATTTCAAAGCGAATGGCCATATAATAATTCCCAAGTCTATTTAATACAGTCATTAATAAAAGATTTAAAAGATGATAACAACAGAACTTTTGAGGAAAAGGATAATTATTATATTTTTAAGACTAAAGTTAACTATCCAAATAATCGACGCCTAGTAAAACAAATTATTTATTTAGATAAGAAATTAAATTTTAAAGAAGTTCATGTTTTAGACGACCATGATAATCCCCAAATAAAGATGAAATTTAGTTCGGTTGATATGAAAGCTACTTTTGATAATAATTATTTTTCCCTAAGTGAAAATATGAAGGTTGGTTTAGAACAAGAAAAAGTAGCTGATGTAACAGCCTTAAAGGAGATAATATATCCATTATATATACCAGATAAAACTTACTTATCAGGCAAGGATAAAATTGCTAAAACGAACGGGGAACGCTTTATCCTAACTTTTGAAGGTGATTATCCCTTTATGCTAATTGAAGAGACCGCTCATTATGAAACAGATGGTTTGATAGTCCCAGTTTATGGGGACCCTGAATTATTAGTTGATACAGTAGGGTCAATCTCCGATTCTTCTATTAACTGGATTAGTAACGGGATTGAATACTATATTGTCTCTTCCGTTTTAGATAAAAACGAATTATTAACCATCGCCAAATCAATCGGGGTCTTGCCAGTAGCTAAATAGATATCCGTGTTAAATTAATAAAAGATTAGTAATCAAATTACTAATCTTTTCTTTTATTAAAACTGAAAGTATAATCACTATTATCGAGCTAGTTAAAAGATTGATATTGTAAAGATTTTAAACTTTCCCCTACCCCGAAACACAATTTACACAATCTTCAATACAATTTTATCTATTTTTTTTATTGTATGTTATAATAAATAAAGGTGATAAGAGTGAAAAGAAAGCCCGATATAAAAAACAATATAGAAGTAACATCAACCATTAAAACATTAGCTTTTATCCTAATCTTTTTTATCTTAATGTATTTAATTACGGCGCTGATAACTGGGGAAATAAAGTTAAATAAAAAAGATAAAACAGGAAATGATAATACTGCTATTCAATATCAAGAAATATTAGCCGGCGAAATATTTAATAAATTAGAGCCGCAATATTATGTTATCATTTATGATTTTAATAACCACGATTCTAGTATTATTAAATCATTGATTGATCAATATTTTGCCAATGAAACGGCAACTCTAACAAAATTATATGAAGTTAATTTAGGAAACCACTTTAACAAAACTATTAAGAGTGATGTTAGCAAGATTAATACTAGCAATATAAAAGAATTGCAAGTTAAAGATGTCACTTTAATCAAAGTGAAAGATGGTCAAAATATTTTAGCGGTTGAAGGAGTGACGGCTATCAGTAAAACATTACTCGGGGTTAATTAGAAAAAGTGTATAAAACTTATCTTTATTCCATATTATTAATATAGGTTTTAGCGGTCCTTTTGATTAAACAATCCTTATTAAAATGTATTAAATTAATTTGTTTTTATAAACCGAAATGATGCTTAAACATTTATTAGGAGGTGTAGGTGAGATAATGAAGACAACCAACAGTCATAAAACCGGCTTTAGATTAGTAGAAGTTATTTTCATTATGGTGGTAACAACTATTTTAGGAATTGTTATTGGTGCCAGCATTATTTTTATTGATAATAGTAAACAGGCTTTAATAAGTTGTCGTAATGATGTATTAATTGATGATAGTATTAAACAATTAGTAGATACCTACAATTTAATTATCAATAACTATTATGAAGAAGTTGATCAAGCTACTCTTATCAATAGTGCGATTAAGTCAATGTTAGATTCCTTAGAGGATCCTTATTCTCTTTTTATGGATGACGAACAAAGTATTTCTTTTGATGATCGGATGCAGGGTGATTATTCCGGCATCGGAGCGGAAATTTCCCTTAATGAAGAAGGGAAAGTTATTGTGGTTAAAATTTTTAATAACTCCCCGGCTCAGGAAGCGGGGTTAAAACCTAATGATATTATTTTTAAAGTTGATAATAAACCCACCGAAGGTTTAACAACCATGGAAGTGGCGTCATTACTTAAAGGTAAGTCAAAAACAAAAGTAACTGTTACCGTTATTAGAGATAAGCAACAAATCAATTTTGATATTATTCGCAATAAAATTGTTATTGAATCGGTTACTACGCAAACCCATACCAAGAACAACAAAAAGATTGGTTATATTAAAATTGACTTGTTTTCTGACAATACTTATAAGCAGTTTAAAGATCGCTTAATTAAATTAGAAAATCAAAAGATAAATTCTTTAATTATCGATGTTCGGGATAATACCGGGGGCTATTTAAATAGAGTATCAGAAATGATATCATTATTTCTTGATAAAAATAAAGTTATCTACCAATTGGCAAATCGCACCACCACCAAAAAGATATATTCATATACCGATGAAAAAAGGGATTATCCAATCATTGTTTTAATTAACAAATATAGTGCTTCGGCTTCCGAAATAATGGCGGCAGCCTTAAAGGAATCTTATGGGGCGACGATTGTGGGAGAAAAGTCGCTTGGTAAAGGCACGGTTCAACAAACGGTTCGCTTGGAAAATGGGGGCATGTTAAAATATACTATTCAGAAATGGCTTACACCAAAAGGCAATTGGATTAATGGAACTGGTATAAAACCTGATGCTGAGGTAATACAACCGACTGATTATTATCAACAACCAACGGCTACCAATGATTTGCAATTACAAAAGGCTTTAGAAATCTTAAGTCAATTAAAATAAAAAAAGGGGATTAACTTCCCCTTTCTAGCTCCTGCTTCATATTAGAATATTCATTATATTTTTGGGCTATTTTATTTTGATCAGCCTTCTCTAATGGATACCACCCCTTTTTAAATAATAAATCAAATAAGTCTCTTTGGGTATTTTGTGTTTCAGTAAATATTTCTAATAGAGGTTGATAAAGCGCTTCATTACTCATTTCGTTTAAAGCTACCGAGTAGTTATTAGTGATGTTTTTTTCAGACATTAAAATATCATTTAAAATATCTTTGGCATTCATTTCCATAGTGCTAGGTACCTCTTCCTTTGGATTTTGTATCTGGTTGTTATTCATTTTGCTCCCCCTTATTGAGTAAATTTAGAAGTATATTATAATGATTATAATGCATATCGGCTATATCATTTAATATATTAATTACTTCTGAATCTGACGCTTCATTTGCAAAATGAAGTGCCTTTTTGGCTAGTACGAAATTCCAGCTTAGCATATCACTAATGTAAGATAGATCTTTCGTGGAAATCATACCAAGAATATTATTCATTACTCTCCTCCTTTAAAATTGTTTCCTTTATATTATTTGTCAGGGTGGGTTAAATATTCCTTTTTGTTACTAAAATTAAGAAATATACTTAAAAACCGTAATGTTTAAATCTTTTTTACATAAAATAAGTAGGATAAAAAAGTTAATAAAAGTAAAATAAAAGGAGATAAATTAATAAAAGTTGACAAGAATTAAATATAATCAACAAAAAAAGAAAAAAGTTGTTGACATACAAGGGTTAATTTGCTATATTGATAACGCGTTCTTTTATTTTCCATATTAAAAGGCGCTAATGATCTTTGAAAACTGAGCAAAACGTCAATTTGAGAAGCTAGGAAAAAACAAACAAAACCAAAATTATTTTTTTGGAGAGTTTGATCCTGGCTCAGGACGAACGCTGGCGGCATGCCTAAGACATGCAAGTCGAACGAGGTGGCCCAATGAAGAAGGAGTGCTTGCACAATTTTGGATTTGGATTTCCACCTAGTGGCGGACGGGTGAGTAACACGTGGGTAACCTACCTTTTAGTTGGGGATAACAATTGGAAACGATTGCTAATACCGAATGATATATTAGAAGATAACTTCTAATATTAAAAGGCGCTTTCAAGCGTCACTTTAAGATGGGCCCGCGGTGTATTAGCTTGTTGGTGGGGTAATGGCTCACCAAGGCAACGATGCATAGCCGAACTGAGAAGTTGAACGGCCACGCTGGGACTGAGACACGGCCCAGACTCCTACGGGAGGCAGCAGTTAGGAATCTTCGTCAATGGGGGAAACCCTGAACGAGCGATGCCGCGTGAGTGATGACGGTCTTTTCGATTGTAAAACTCTGTGGTTTGGAAAGAACGACCAAAGTAGGAAATGACTTTGGAGTGACGGTACCATTCTAGAAAGCCCCGGCTAACTATGTGCCAGCAGCCGCGGTAATACATAGGGGGCGAGCGTTGTCTGGATTTATTGGGCGTAAAGCGTGTGTAGGCGGTTTATTAAGTCTAAGGTTAAAGGCTGAAGCTTAACTTCAGTATGCCTTGGAAACTGGTAGACTTGAGTATGGTAGAGGCAAGTGGAATTTCTAGTGTAGCGGTTAAATGCGTAGATATTAGAAGGAACACCAGTGGCGAAGGCGGCTTGCTGGGCTATTACTGACGCTGAGACACGAAAGCGTGGGGAGCAAATAGGA